>DATEKX010000023.1:0-3198 GCA_035277165.1 Blastocatellia bacterium
CTGTCCATGTAGCTCCGTAGGAGCGACCTGTCTATAGCAGTCGGCAGAGTAGAATTCCTCGTAGCTCCATAGGAGCGACCTATTAGTTTAGAGGTCGCTCCTATGGAGCTACGAATTGATTTCGTATTATGATCTATAGACAGGTCGCTCCTACGGAGCTACAGACTTATACGATCATGCTTCCCTCATCTCAAATTGATTCATCGCGCGCCTCGGTGCTATGATTGATAGTTCGCATACGGGCCTCTTTGGTTACATGCATGGAGAACAAGCGGGATACAATCCTTGAAGAACTCATCAGCGTGCGTGGCGCGCGCGTTCACAATCTCAAGAACATCACTGTACAAATACCGATTAACAAACTGACTGTCGTCACAGGCGTGAGCGGGTCAGGAAAATCGAGCCTCGCCTTCGACACCATCTATGCCGAAGGCCAGCGGCGCTACGTCGAGTCATTATCGGCTTACGCGCGGCAGTTCCTTGAGCGGATGGATAAACCGGATGTTGATGAAGTAATTGGCATCTGCCCGGCAATCTCTATTCGTCAAAAGAACGCGACTCGAAATCCTCGCTCTACGGTTGCGACGCAGACAGAAATCTTCGATTATCTTCGCCTGCTCTACGCCCGTATCGGCAAAACATTCTGCGCCAACTGCGGTGAAGAGGTTCGCCGCGACACGCCCGAATCCATCGCGGACGAAGTATTGCAGATCGCCGAAGGCACGCGCTTTTATGTTCTGTTTCCCGCGTCGGCGGGGATGGAAGAGGTTGACGCGAGCACGAACGGCGACGTTAAGAAGAAAAAGCGTAAGGCGCGCGAATCCGTTGCCAGTCAGCAGACCCGCATCAACGCGCACTTGATGAGCTTGATGCAGCGCGGATTTACCCGGCTCTACAAAGACGGTCGCACGATTGAGCTTGCGACGCCCGACAGCTACACGGACAGCAACTTTGATAATACATTCGTGCTTGTTGATCGTCTTGTCGCGCGCAGTGATATTCGAGCGCGACTGATTGATTCGCTCGAAGTCTGCTATCAGGAAGGCCACGGGCAGGCGGTGATTGAAACGGCTGATGAATCGCACACGCGATTGGAATTTTCTGAGAGCTTCGAGTGCAAACATTGCAACATCATCTATGCCGCGCCTGAGCCAAGACTGTTCAGTTTCAACAATCCGTTCGGCGCGTGCCCGACTTGTCAGGGGTTCGGCAACACCATAGGGCTTGATCTTAATCTGGTGATTCCGAATCGCGAGCTTAGTCTTTCGCAAGGCGCTATTGAGCCGTGGACGAAGCCGCAATACGATTGGGCGCAAAAGGAACTGATCAAATTCGCAAAGCAATCGGGCATCCCGACAGATGTTCCTTTTCGCCAGTTGAGCCGCGAACAGCAAAAGGCCATTGTTCAAGGACGCAATGGATTCGACGGCGTGAAAGGTTTCTTCGACTGGCTTGAAACCAAAAAGTACAAGCTGCACGTGCGCGTCTTTTTGTCGAAGTATCGCGGCTACACGCTCTGTCCCGATTGCAACGGCGCGCGACTCAGACTCGAAGCGCGATTGGTCAAAGTATGGGGAAAGACTCTGCCGCTGGTCTGCGCAATGACTGCTGCCGAAGCCGCAGTATTTTTTGACGAGATCAATCTGACAGAATCGGAGCTCGGCATAGCCGGTCGCCTGCTTCACGAGATTCGCAGCCGGTTGAAGTTTTTGATTAACGTAGGGCTTCAATACCTGACGCTCGACCGATTGGCTTCGACTCTTTCGGGCGGCGAAGCGCAACGCATACAGCTTGCGACGAATCTTGGCGCATCGCTTGTCGGCGCGATCTACGTGCTGGACGAGCCATCAATCGGGCTTCACCCGCGCGACAATCAGCGGCTCATTCACATACTGGAAAACCTGCGCGACATCGGAAACACAGTCCTCGTCGTAGAACACGAGCCTGAGATGATGATGTCAGCCGACAAGATTATTGACATTGGGCCGGGCGCGGGCGAGTTGGGCGGCGATGTAGTCTTTTCGGGAACTCCAAAAGAATTGTTGTCAACCGGCCAGTCGTTGACGGGCAAATACCTTCGCGGCGAACTGGAAATCAAACCGCCTAAGACCAGGCGACAACCCGGCGCGCGGGCGCTTCAGATTCGCGGCGCGAGCGAGCACAACTTGAAAGGCATTGATGTTGACATCCCGCTTGGGATGACCGTCTGCATCACAGGCGTTTCGGGTTCGGGCAAATCAACGCTGGTGCACGACATCATCTATGCAGGAATCAAAAAGCAGCGCGGCGAATGGACGGGGCACGTAGGTTCTTTCGCAGAAATTCGCGGCGCGCAGTTCGTCAACGATGTAGTGCTGGTGGACCAATCGCCAATTGGTCGCACGCCTCGCTCGAACCCTGTCACTTACATCAAAGTCTACGACGGGATTCGCGATCTGTTCGCTTCGACTCGCGAAGCTCAAGCGCATGGCTATGACTCGTCGCACTTCAGCTTCAATGTGCCGGGCGGTCGTTGCGAGCGATGCGAAGGCAACGGCGTCGAGATCAAGGAGATGCAATTCCTGGCCGATGTAGAGTTGACTTGCGAAGAGTGCAAAGGGATGCGCTTTAAGGCGGCGTTGCTCGAAGTGAAGTACAAAGGCCGCTCGATTCATGACGTGTTAAACATGACTGTGCGCGAGGCGTTGCTCTTTTTCGCCAACGTCAATCGAATCGCGTCGCGTCTGCGAGTGCTCGATGATGTAGGGCTTGGATACCTGCGGCTCGGCCAGTCTGCGACTACGCTTTCGGGCGGCGAAGCGCAGAGAGTGAAGCTTGCAGCCTATCTGTCGAAGAAGACGAGCGAGCGAACGCTTTACATTTTCGACGAGCCGACGACAGGTCTTCACTTCGACGACATCAACCGATTGCTTGCGGCCTTCAGGCAATTGATCGAAGCAGGCGGCTCGATTATCATCATCGAACACAATCTCGATGTAATAAAGAGCGCGGATTGGGTAATTGATCTCGGTCTTGAAGGCGGCGACGAAGGCGGGCGTATAGTTGCAATTGGCCCGCCCAGCGCAATCGCCGAGCACAAACAATCGCACACGGGTCGCTTCCTGCGAAGCGTTCTGAAACAGCAGCCAGCAGTCTAGCGAGTCCGGCAAACCGGAGAGCGACTTCTCTTATTCCGTAGACTCGGCAGACTCGCTAGAC
>DATEKX010000024.1:0-2380 GCA_035277165.1 Blastocatellia bacterium
ATCCTGATCTACTCTCTATTCACAGGGCTGTCAGCCGTCGCGCAAAGTTGGTGGCAACTGGCGGCCTTTCGCTTCATCACAGGGCTTGGGCTTGGCGGGGAATGGGCTGCCGGAGCCGCTTTGGTGGCCGAAGTCTGGCCCGACCGTTTGCGCGCGAAAGCAGGCGCGATACTTCAATCAGCCGCAGCTTTCGGGTATTTTTTCGCCGCGTTGATCAATTTAAAAGTCGGAGTGACGAACTGGCGATACGTTTATCTGGTGGGCGCAGTGCCCGCCATATTCGTGTTGTTCATAAGAATGCTCGTCAAAGAGCCTGACGCATGGATCGCAGCGCGCGACCGCCGCAATGCTAGAAAAGCAGAAGGCGAGCGCGGGCCTCAGTCAGAGCTTGATCGATTCACGCTAAAACAACTGTTCGGACCCGAGCTTAGACGTGACACCATCATTGCCTCGGCGCTCGCGTTCGTAGTGCTTCTGGTTTTATGGGGCGCGACGATGTGGATACCCGCCGCAGTGCGCGAGATGGCAATGCCTGAACCGGGACTCGATACCAATGGCGTGCAAAAATATCTTGTGACGCAGGCAAGCTACGCTGTGATGCTGCTCAACGGAGGCTCGCTATTCGGTTATCTTTCGTTCGGCCCGCTTGCAGACTGGTTGGGGCGGCGCGCGGCATTTCTGCTCTTCTTCATCGGCGGCGTGATTATTTTCCCGGTCACGTTTCTGATGACGAGCAGTTTGACACAGGTATTCATATTGTTGCCGGTCGTCGGATTTTTCACTCTCGGCATAACCAGCGGTTTCCCGATTTACCTGCCTGAATTATTCCCCACTCACGTCCGCACAACAGGCGTGGGGTTCTGCTACAACTTCGGGCGAATAGTGACAGCGGTTGGCGTGGTCTTCGCTGGCGTGCTTGTAGGAGTCTTCGGCTCGACTGCGAAAGCCGCGGGCGCAGTGAGCATGTTTTACCTGCTCGGCATATTTCTTTTGATCTTTGCGCGCGAGACACGCGGCAAAAGCCTCGCGTGATGCTAAAAGATTTTGATTTCCAGCCCGATTCATCGGGCTTGCCCGAAGGGCAAATAGGCCAGCGCTTCCAGCGCTGGTTTGAGCAGAGCAGATAATTCTAAAGCGCGCTTTAGCGTGCTTGCTTACGTGGCTTTAGCCTTTGGCCATGTTGGCTAAAGCCGGATAGAGAAGGACGTTGAAACGCCTTGTAATTAATTTGCTCGTCACAAACCAGCCGTGAACGGCTGGCCTATTTGCCCTTCGAGCAAGCGACCTGAAGGCCGCTGAGTAACAGGAATATTTTGAAAGGCAGGCAGTGATGAAAAAAAGGAAACTTATAATCGTAATTCTTTTAATGGCGACTATGCCGATGGCGACGTTCGCGCAGGACAAAAAGAAGCAGGTCACAAACTTCATCAACACTATGAAGTCTGCGCGCGTGATCGAGTTGAATTTCATCTGGGATCGCAATTCACCTCTGCTCGGATTGAACCCGCCTTTCACGATAGGGCTGCAAACAAGCCACAAGCAAACGAAAGGCATGATACCCGGCGGCATAGCCTTTGCCGCAGATATGATGTTTTTCAGCGGTCAGCATGGCTCGCCGAATCTGGACGCACTCGGTCACATTTCGGACAACATGAAACTGTTCGGCGGCGTTGATGCAGCGGCGAGCGAAGATGCGGCAGGACTTCTGAAGCTCGGAATCGAAGCGTACCCGAAAGAGCGATTCGTCAATCGCGGCGTGCTGCTCGACGTTGCGCGATTCAAGAGTGTGGACGCGCTCGCGCCGGGTTACGAAATAACTGCCGATGATTTGGAAGCGACGGCTAAGGCCGAAGGCGTAGAGATACAACCGGGCGACTCTGTGTTGATAAGAACAGGCTATGGCAAATTCTTCGAAGCAGACAAAGCGAAGTACATGGGGCTGAGGCCGGGGCCGGGTGAATCGGCTGCGCGATGGCTCGCGAGCAAGAAAATTTTTCTCACGGGCGATGATCAGATGACTTACGAAGTCTTCCCTCAACAAGGCTCCGTCTTTCCCTGCCACAGAATCCTGATCGCCGACAACGGCATTTACTTAGTCGAAAACATGAACCTCGAAGAGTTGTCAAAGGCGCTCGCGGATATGAAAGTCTACGAATTTGTTTTAGTGCTCAACCCGCCGAGAATACGCGGAGCGACGGGCGCGGCAGCAAACGCTTTTGCTATAATTCCATAGTCGGGCGCGCAGGGCGGTGCACGTCAATGGAAAAGCGTAAACTGGCAGTAATCGAGCAATACATTTTCGACCTGTTTCACGAAGAAGGCACAAACAAACTGCCGACAAGAGATATTTTTGCCGGCAGTGTCGAATACTCAAACGCCG
>DATEKX010000025.1:0-10588 GCA_035277165.1 Blastocatellia bacterium
AAACGGCATACGCGTCTTTGAAATTGAGCGCGATATCGTGGTTGATCTTGTCTTTGAGCGCCCTTCGCTCGTTCGGCTCCAGGCTGAAGTTCACGCCCGGTATGACTGCGCTCGCGTTTCGTTGAAGGTCGTCGTAATGAATCTCTGCGTTTTCGACGTTGAAACGAGACGTGAAGACAGTTATCGCATCTTCCTTCTCTTCTGCTTTTGACGGCCCGGCGTGCAGCGCATCAAGGTTCGTTTTACCTTCGGCGTCAACGCTGTACCAGATTTGCGGATGCGTGATCTGCACTTCGGTGAGGTCAATCTTCTGGCTCAGGTACGAGATTATTGAAAATTTGGCCGTAAGTTCATCAACTATGCCGAACTCTTTTTCAGCATCGCCCGCAAAAAGCTTTAAGTCTCTGATCGTGACCTTGTTCCCGCGAAGGTCTAAGTTAGTGTTGCCGATAGTTGCACGAATGCCGTAGTCGCTCAGGGCTTCAATGATCTGGCTTTGAAGGTAGAGGTCAAGCCTACCACTGCGTATATACCAGAAGACGGCGATGGCAAGAATTAAGATTAAGCCTAAAAAGGAGAGCGCGCCGATCAGTAATTTTCTGCGCATAGACCAGTAGACCCCAGGATCGAAAGAATTAAGAATTAAGAATTAAAAATTAAAAATTAGTTATCTCGTCCCTAGATTCTCGATTCTTAATTTTTAATTCTCTACACTTTCGTAAGCAAATGTCCGAGCTTCTCTTTCCTCGCGCGCAAGACTTTTTCGTTAGTCTCGTTCGGCTCCATTTCAATCGGCACGCGGTCGGTTATTTCAAGATCGAATCCTTCGATGGCCGCGCGCTTCACGGGATGATTCGTAATCAGTCGCATCTTGCGCACGCCGAGTTCGTGAAGAATCTGCGCGCCGATGCCGTAATCTCGCGGGTCCATCTTCTGACCCAAGACCGCCGCATCTGCTTCAACCGCGTCTTTGTCCTGCTCGTCCATCAAACGGTATGCGCGCAGTTGATTGACAAGGCCGACGCCGCGTCCTTCCTGCTTTAAGTAAAGCAACACGCCGTGTCCTTCATCGGAAATCATCTCCAGCGCGCGTTGCAGTTGCCAGCCCGTATCATCGCGCAGAGAGCCGAACACATCGCCCAACACGCACTGCGAATGCACGCGCACCAGCAAACTCTCTTCGGGATCTATCTCTCCCATCACAAGCGCGAGGTGCGTGTCATTATTTATATCGTTGGTAAATGCAATCGCTCGATATTCGCCGTAGACGGTCGGCACTCGCGCTTCGCCCGCGCGATGGACGAGCACCTCGTTCGACATGCGATAGCTGACCAGATCGGCCACGGAAATAATCTTGATGCCATGTTCTTTGGCAAAGACTCTCAACTCAGGCAAACGAGACATCGTGCCATCGTCGTTCATAATCTCGCATATCACGCCCGCAGGCATAAGCCCCGCTATGCGAGCCAGGTCAACAACCGCTTCGGTCTGTCCGGGCCTGACGAGCACGCCGCCGTTTCGCGCTCTCAGCGGAAAAGTGTGTCCCGGTCGCGCTATGTCGGAAGGTTTTGTGCGCGGGTCAACCGCGACTTGAATAGTCGTCGCTCGGTCTGCTGCTGAAATTCCCGTAGTCACTCCTCGCCTCGCTTCGATAGAGACGCAAAAAGCAGTGCCTCGCGTTGCCGTGTTGTCTGCGTCCGATACCTGAAGCGGTATCTGCAATTCGTCGAGCCGCTCTTCGGTCAGAGACAAACATATAAGCCCGCGACCGTAGCGAGCCATGAAGTTGACTATGTCGGGCGTCACTCTTTCAGCGGCAATTGCCAGATCGCCTTCGTTCTCGCGGTCTTCATCGTCAACGATGATGACCATATGACCGGCTCGAAAATCTTCGACCGCTTCTTCAATAGTTGCAAATGACATGATGATAGTCCTTCAATATCCTCGTTCAGTCAAAAACTCAATGGTCAGATTGTTGGTTGCGGCGATGGCTTTGTCGTTGCGCTCCATCAATCGCTCGACGTACTTGGCGAGCACGTCTGTTTCGAGGTTGACCGGGTCGCCAGCTTTTAAGCTTGCCAGCGTAGTCTCGCGCCAGGTGTGCGGGATGACGGCCACTTCAAACCAGTCGTCGCCAAGCCCTGCGACCGTCAGGCTGATTCCGTCAACTGTGATCGAGCCTTTCATAGCGATGTAACGGCCAAGCTCGCGCGGGAACCGAAAGCGCATTCGATAAGCGTTGCCTTCCTGCTCGACTCTTAAAAGCTCGCCTGTGCCGTCAACATGGCCTTGAACCATATGACCGCCCAATCGCTCGCCCACTCCGAGCGCGCGTTCTAGATTGACCCGACTGTTTGCGCGAATAGCGCCGAGCGTCGAACGCTTCAAGGTTTCAAGCGAAGCGTCTGCGCTGAAATAGTCAGTGCTCATCTCGATGACGGTCAAATCAACTCCGTTGACGGCGATTGAATCGCCTATGCGCGTGCCTTCTAAAACTTTATGCGCTTCAAAGACAATGTAAGCGCCGCCTGCGCGCCGGTCTATGCGGCACACGCGACCAACTTCCACTATCAGCCCTGTAAATATTCCCATCTTTTTTATATGTGAAACGCGCTTGTGACAATCCCCCACGACTCTGCGTGAGGAGGGCGCGAGTGACGGCGGCGAGTCTTGAATTCAATTTCAGTCCATATCCCGCAGAGATGCAAAATGTTTTCAAGCGTTCCGACTTTAACGCCTTAGAAGTTTAGCTGCGCGATTTAACAATTTCAAGCACGCGCTCAATAACGAGGTCGAGCGGCAAGGCGGAGGTATCGAGCAGAACGGCATCTTCCGCTTTGACGAGCGGGGTCGCATCGCGCGAGCGGTCGCGCCGGTCGCGCTCTTCAAGCTCGTCCTTAACCTGCTCGACCGAGACATCGCGCCCCGTTGCCCGCTCTTCTTCAAAGCGGCGGCGCGCGCGCACGTCGAGCGATGCTTCGAGAAAAATTTTCACCTGCGCGTCGGGAAAGACTCGCGTGCCGATGTCGCGGCCATCCATGACGACGCCGCCAGCGCGACTCATATCGCGCAGCTTTTCGACTACGGCTTCGCGCACTTCCGTGATCGTAGCGACGATTGAGGAGGCGCGGCTCACATCGGGCAAGCGAATCTCCGTCGTGACATCGCGGCCATCGAGAAAGATTTTGAGGTGATCGGGGTCGCCTTCAAGTTTGATGATGGAATCGCGAGCGATGCGCGCAACAGCATCTTTGTCGTGAAGAGGCGTGTTTGAATTGAGCGCCTTGAGCGCCACAGCACGATAGACTGCGCCCGAATCAATGTAGAGGTAGCCCAGTCTTCGAGCTATAGTTTTGCCAAGCGTGCTTTTGCCTACACCCGACGGGCCGTCTATTGCGATTACGAGTTTGTTCATTATCAGGGGTTGTTAATTTCGGATTCCAGATTTGCGATTTCAAATTAACTGACAAATTATTACTGACCGCTGGCTACTGCTTTAATGGCTTCAAGAGCTGTTTCGCAATCCGTGCGCGAAACGTCATGGTGAGTTACTACTCGCATCTCGTAGGCGCTGATGTTGATGGCAAGCACGTCACGCTCTTTAAGTTTTTCTGTAAACTCTGCGACGCTGATTCCTGTGTCGCGGATGTCGAAAATGACTATGTTCGTCTGCGCTTTCTCAGGATCAATCTTCACGCCGGGAATCTGTGCGACTCCGCGAGCTAGAAGTTGCGCGTTGGCGTGGTCTTCTTCTAATCGAGCGGTCATCTTCTCTAACGCAACGATTCCAGCCGCGGCCAACACGCCGACCTGCCGCATCCCTCCGCCGAACATTTTGCGCGCGGCGATAGCTCGATCAATGAATGCACGCGAGCCTGTTATCAACGAGCCAACAGGCGCGCACAGACCTTTAGACAAACAGAACATCACCGAATCAAATGGCCGCGCGAGTTCAGCCGCGTCGCGTTTCATCGCCGTGGCTGCGTTGAATATGCGCGCGCCGTCAAGGTGAACAGGCAGATCAGCAGCGTGCGCTCGTTCGCATATATCTTCCATGCGGTCGAGCGGCATAACATTGCCGCCCGCAAAGTTGTGCGAGTTTTCAAGTGTCACAAGCCCCGTCTTCGCTAAGTAATAAACCGAGCGCGGGCGGATCGCCGCTTCAATCGTGGGCCAGTCGAGGATTCCGTCTTCGCCGCGCACGGGGCGCGCAAGCACACCGTTGAGCGCAGCCATCGCGGCCATCTCTGCGTTGAAGATGTGGCTGCGCTCTTCGGTTATAACTTCCTGACCGGGCTGCGTGTGAAGCCGTATGCAGATTTCGTTGCCCATCGTGCCGGAAGGCACGAACAGCGCGGCTTCCTTGCCGAGCATCGCAGCAGCCATCTCTTGAAGATGATTGACGGTCGGGTCTTCGAGGTAAACGTCATCGCCGACCACAGCTTGCGCCATCGCTTCGCGCATCTCCGGGGTCGGCTTCGTCACTGTATCGCTGCGCAAATCTATGTAAGCCATTACGCGCTCCGGTTATTTAGATTAATCAGCCGTGAATGATAACACGCAGGCTTCAGGCAGTCACATTGAATCAGGTTGATAAAAACAAGCGAAAGGCTTATTCGTTTGCTAATAATTTCGCAACTCTTCAAATAACCCGGCGTTCTTACACCGAAGAAGCTTCGACCGAATACTTAATGGCAAGGATATAATTAATGAAACAGATCAGTCGCGCTTCCCTGCTCGGATTATTTTTGCTCTCTTTGCTCTTGCCCGCGTTCTCTCAAGCGAAAACAGACCTTTCAACTGTGATCATTCAATTGCTCGACACGGCTGCGCCCCCGACCGCGCTCAAAGAGGTCGCCGATGCAATTGCGGCGAAAGACGAGTGGCCGAACGAACACAATAGAAGCGAAGGGCCGGAACCCGGCGAAGACGCGCCGCCAAAAGTATTCATTGATTATTGGGCATCTCGATCTGGCAAAAAGCCTTCCGAAAAATCGCGTTGGCGATTACTGGAAGCCTGTCTCGAAGAGCCGCGCTTTTATTTGAACCTGCTCGATTTGCTGCCCGATACAGCGAAGGCTCACGACCGCGTCAAGCAATTTCTGGATCAAGCAGATAACGGGCGCGATGCTTATTACGCGGAAGGCGGGCAACATTACCTGCGCATCTGGCTGCGGCGTCATAGCCGCTATTTTCGCGAAGAGTTGATCCGGGAAGCTAAAAAAGTAGACGATGAGAATACCTACCTGAAAAATGAAGAAGATATTGAAGCGCTGGCTAATCTTGATTGGCAGGCAGCAAGTCCGATCATTGAAACTCATCTGAACAGCAACTCGCCGCACATCGCCGCATATGCGCTCGGCCTGATATATGAGCACACGGTCGAATCTGGCGAGACGGCGCAGGTTGATCAATTGCGTGAGCGATTGAAGAGCATCGTAACCAATAAGCAATTAAGCGGAAGTGATCGCAAAGCTGCGTTCAATTTAATAATGCAGCATGACTGGCAAGGCCGTGATGACTGGTTCGTCTCTTTGTTAGCGCAAGCCAGTTCGCTGGCAGACAAAGATGATGATGATGTCTTCGATATTTTCACCGAGCCCGTCAAGCGCGACCCGGACAAGTGGATTCCTATTCTCAGCAAACTGGTCTGGCATTCCAATCCCAGTATTCACAACGGAGCAGTCTTTTGCCTTGCGCAATTCACCGATGAAGAGGCGCGCAAAGATGCGCTCGAACCGCTGCTTTCATGGCTCACAAATCCGCAGTGGGCTTTAGACGGTGATGAAGCCACTCGCAGTAAGGTGATCGAGAGTTGCGGGTACGCGCAGATGCCGGAATGTTTGCAGGGACTGTTGCAGATAGTGAAGACCGAAAAAGAGGATACTCTCTCTAGCGCCGCCTCGGCATTGGCGATGTATCGCGACCCGCGCGCAATTCCCGTTTTGCGCAAAGCTATCGAGAAAGCTTTGAATGATCATTCTATACGTGATCTGATCAATGCTCTGATTGCCTGCGGCGGACTGAGCGATGAAGAGAAGATCGCCTCGCTCGAAGCCATTGCTTCCGAGTCAAAGATAGATGTTTATCATTTTCGCAATGAAAGCTACGTTAGTGTCAGAGGGTTTAAAACCGTGCAGGGAGCTATCGGGGAACACCTGATCGAAAAGAAGCTGGTCACGGAATCGGTTGCCGCCGGATTGATCGAGCGATGGAAGATTATGCAAAAAGAGAATCCGCAGGCGGCGGAAAATTTATGGTTGGTCGCGAAGCTCTGGAACTTCCCCGCTGTTGATGCGGCGATTGCCAGTCGCATAGCCATGGGCACTACTGATCTTGATACTTTGCTTGCCGCGCTCGGACGCAGAAAGGATTTGCAAATCAATGCCGGAGCGATTCTCCAGCCTTTGCTTTCACAAGGTGGATACCGTGCAGGAATCAGCGCTGTTATGTTGAGCGATGAAGTTGCAAAGAGATCAATCCTCGAAAGCAAAGACACCGAAGCGCTCGTCGCGCTTCTGGCTTGCGCGAGAATTGTGCGCGAAGACCTGACGATCAATCGTGCGGGCGAGTTGCTGGCGCATGAAGAAAAGCTCTTGCAGTTTGCGGCTGAACGTTATCTGGAAAGCGTCGATACAGACGAAGCGCGCAAATTGATTCAAGCTCGACATGCGGGTGAAGCTTTGATACTTGGCGCGCGCAGTGAATTTAATTCTAAGTCCACGGAACTTGCAGAATGGGATAAATGGGAAAACGCTCTGCGCGAAGACATAAAGCAGGGTCGTGCAGATGAAATCTTTGGTCGGCTCGAATTTCAATATTCCGACTCCTCGCCTTTCATCACACGCTACAGCTTTGAAGCCCGAATGAAGAACGACGAGGCCGAAATATGCAAACGCAAGGACACTGCGCGCGAAGAATGCCGAAAGCTTTCGCCCGATGAGTTGCAAACGCTGCGCGCAGTCTTTGACAAATCTTCATTCGATGATCTTCCATCTGTGATCGCACCCATGTTCGGCATAGCGGGAGATGAGCAGGAGTTCGTGCGAATCGCTAAGGACGGCGGCAAGCGTGTGTACGCAGCGAATCTGGGCGATCTTCTTTATCTCGGCACATGGTCTCTAAAAAATCGGATTCCTCATCAACAACTCGAATCTGTCATAAACGATCTGAAGAGCACGGGGGATTTCGAGTTGCGCTACGCGCTGAAAGAAAAGATCAAAACTCTCGAAGTGCTCTCCGCCGATGACGAGCATCCGGTCGAGCGCGTTTGCGGAGAAGGGAGTCAATTGCTCGTATTGCTCAAGGACAAAAATTTGAGGCCGAGAAATGCTATGGAAGAGGGCTTAGGCTGGCACGCGCTGTCGCAGGGCAAGATCGGCCCTGTGGCCGAGCAGCCGCAAGCTTGCCAGATTTTAGATAATCAGGAAGATATGCCCGAAGCAATGCGCAGCCGATGGGGTGTGAAAAATCCGCTCTGGAACATTAAAGCCGGGCAGGATTTCGTCCGCTTTGGCAAATGGAAAGAGCAAGAAGGTTTATGGCTTTGTCGCTCAGGTCGTGAGCCGAAATTGATTGCGCAAGGCTCTTACGCCTACCCGACAGTATCACCGGATGGCAGATGGCTGGTGGCAATAAAAGTTGTAGGTGACCAGGCGAATATTATTAAGATTGATCTTCGGACGAATAAGGAAACGAAACTCAAGGCAGGCAGTTCCTATTATCCGATCGCGGTAGTTCCCGGCTCTGGATAGTTTTTAATCAGCGACTTCAAAGATAATCAGTTCGAGCAGAGCTTGCTTGATCCCGCAACCGGAATTAGCGAAGCGGTCAAAGGCGAATTCGCGCCGTTAAATCATCAACACGAACGCCAGCTTCAACCCGTAGCCAATTCGCGGGAATACTGGGCAGCCATCCCCGATTTCAAAACCAACAAAACCAGAGTCGGGCGTTATGACGCGCAAGCTTTCAAATTCACGCTGATAATCGAATTGCCTGAAATCGCTTTCACTAGCGCAAACATGTGGGTGGATGAATCCGCCAACCGGCTTTATATCACTTACAACGGGCATTTGTTGATGCTGTCGTTTCCGGCAAAGAGCGGGCAATGAAACCTATTCCACAAAGCCCGGCAGATCGACCTTGTAATCAAACAAGTAGGACGTTGCCCCCTGTCCTCTCCTGATCGCATTGGCGTAGATGCCTCGACGGAAGCGAATCATTATGTCCGTGCGCGTGCCGTAGACTTTGATTGCATGAAATCTTTGATCGTCCGCCGGTCGCTCGGTCGAGTATGCGAGCACGCATTCCGTTCCGATCTCCGCGATGATTCGAGTGCTGACTTTATCGAACTCTTCGCGCGTTTTGGGAATCCAGATCATTCCGCCGGTCTCTTCGGCCAGCCCCTTCAACTGCACTTCGGCGGCTTCAAGCTCGCGATAATATTTGCGAAGCTGATCTATGCGCTTGCGCGATTTCGGGTCAAGTCGCTCGTACCACGAAAGCGCGTTGAAGGCTTGAGGCTTTATGTCGGCCATCACGATTTCGTTCTGGCTTGCGATGTAGACAGTCGCGCGCGCGCGATGCAATGCAGAAAGCGCTTTCTCAAACGTCAGCGTCGCGCCTTCGATCACAGGCTTGTCGAACGAATCCACGCCGTCAGTAATTATCACGATGCTGCGGCGACCGCTGACCTTCGATAACACCTGATCAGCCGCGTAGACGATACTGTTATAAAAATCTGCTTTGAGGCTGGGCTTGAATTTCCAGTCGAGCGCGTGACGAAGCGCGGCCTTGTCGCCCGTCCACGCCGAGAGCAATTCGATTGTGTCGCCGTAAGTGATGATTGCCGCCCGGTCTTCGCTTGAAAGCGCGTTGATCAAATTCAGCGCAAGCCCGCGATTTATATTTGTGTTTTTGAGCACGCTCTCGCCGCTCGTGTCTATCACGAAGAGAATGTTTGCGGGCGTGCGCATCACTGAGTTGACCTCCTGACGTTTGCCGTCTTCGGTCACAATGAAATCTGATTGCTTGAGGTCTGTCGGCAGAAAGCCGAAATTGTTGCGAACGCTGACGGGCAGCAAGACTTCCTCGACTCTCAATCGCACTGCCTCATCTTCGATCTGTTTTTTACTCGGCGCTTGATTTCGCAAGCGACCGCTCTGAGCCAGAGATTGTGCTGCGATAGCTGTGATCAGCAGCAGCGTGTTTAGAAAGCGGATTTTCAAACTGTCTGACGTCATAAGCATCTCCACCGTCGGAATTGCTCCGAGTTGCGCATCCTACCAGTTATTGCAAGCTTTGCTTGCATCTATTCTTATATGTTTATCAGACAAACGATACGAATACTTCGTTCGACAGCAAACGGCCCGCCTCAGTTAGAATAATCCGCCCACTTTCGATTTCAATCAAGCCCGCATCGGCAAGTCTCGGAAGTTCCGAGCCGTAACGCTCCAGTACGTCAACGCCGTGTTCATTGCGGAAATGGTCAAGAGCTATGCCTTCTTTCAATCGCAAGCCCATGAAAAGGGCTTCTGAGGCGAGGGCTTCGATTGATAACTCGTGACGCTCGGCTATTGCATGCCCGAAGCGTTCGACCTCTGCGATGTAGCTTTCGGTTTTCAAAGTGTTGACCCATCGAGCGCGTGTGTCGAAGGAGTGTGCGCCACATCCCATGCCATAGAACGGCGCTGCCGTCCAATATTTCATATTATGTTTCGACCTGAGCGGCGATGGTTGCGATGAATTATCATTTGCTATTAATGCGAAATTGGAAATCTCGTAATGCTCGTACCCGGCTTCGCGCGTTGCTTCGGAAATTCTTCGATACATAGTGGCCGCAAGGTCGTCATCAGGGCGAGGTCGCAAACCGCGCTTGAGTTGAGCGAACAATTGCGTGCCTTCTTTGATTTCGAGCAGGTACAGCGACATGTGTTCAGAGCGTATCCTTAAAGCTTCTTCGAGGTTGAACTGCCAATCTGCGAGCGTCTGCTCCGGCAGCCCTGCGATCAAATCGAGGCTTATGTTTTCAAATCCCGCTTCGCGAAGAGAGTCAATCGTGCGCTCGGTATCCGTGGCCGTATGAGTGCGGCTCAATGAAATAAGCTCGCGGTCAATGAATGACTGCGCGCCGACGCTTGCGCGATTTATTCCACAGTCCAGCCACCCTGCAATTTTTTTTCGGGATAAAGTCGCGGGGTTGATTTCGATTGTGACTTCGGCAGTCGGAGCAATATCGAACGCTTCGCGGCACGACTCAAGGATGCGGGCGAGTTGTTCGGCTTCCAGGATTGAAGGAGTGCCGCCGCCGAAATATATCGTATCAACCTGGCTCGTGTTGATTTCGCCCCACCACTTTATTTCGCGGCTGACGGCGCGAGTGTATCGCTCGGCAAGGTATGCAAAAAAATCCGTCGTGTTGAAATTGCAGTAAGTGCATTTCCGCTCGCAGAACGGAATGTGGATATAGATGCCCGGATGCTTTTGCACGCACAGATTATAACACGCGCGTTACTGTTCAGTTTTATTCAGTAACAAAGTAAAAGTAGGGGCAGGGCTTGTCCCTGCCCGAATCGCCGACAGGCGATGA
>DATEKX010000026.1:0-4699 GCA_035277165.1 Blastocatellia bacterium
CATATGCCGCCACTCTTTGCCTGTTTCGAGGTTGCGGGCAACAATCTCGCCGTCGCCGTCCTGAGGCACGAGCGCATAAGCAATGAACTTACCATCGCGCGAAAGCTGTTGCCCTTGAATCGCGCGCCAAGAGTCATAATCGGCGTGCGTAAGCGCCCGCTTTTGAGCTGCCTGCTGTGCAAGCACGGATGTTGAGAGCAAAAGCGCCGCTACAAAGAGCGCGATAGTTTGCTTGAATCGCCGGAGAGACTGGTTCATCTCGATCACCTCGTTGAATCGTTTAATAGTTGCGATTGTAATGAATCTTGAGTGCAGGAACTCCACTGGTCTGAAAAACGATAATCGAGTTTGCCCGATGAGTCCAGCCCGCGCACACGGTTCTATATCACCGCACGGCTTTGCCCCACTCTGTCTCTTTTCTCAAAACCGGCTTGAGCATCTTGCCGCCGGGATTGCGCGGAATCGGGTCTTTGCGAACGACTATGTACTGAGGCACTTTGAAATCCGCCAGGTGCTCGCGCGCGAATGAAAGTATATCGCTTACGTCTGCCGTCTGGCCGGGACGCGGGACGATTACCGCGCCGACTTTCTCGCCCATCATATCGTCAGGCACGCCGATGACCGCGACTTCAAACACAGCCGGGTGCGCCGCCAATGCGTTTTCGACTTCGACGCAGTAGACGTTCTCGCCGCCGCGACAGATCATGTCTTTCTTGCGATCAACTATCTGCACGAATCCATCTTCATCAATGCGCGCCATGTCGCCCGTATGCAGCCAGCCATCAACGAACGTTTCAGCCGTAGCTTCCGGTTTGTTCCAGTAGCCCTTAACTATGTTCGCGCCGCGCACCAACAGTTCGCCAACGCCTGTTTCAGCGTCGGCTTCAAACAAATCCAGATCAACGACAGGCGCGGCAAACCCTACGGTCTCCGGTCGTCTGCGCGCGTACTCGTGAGGCAGGAACGTCGAAACAGACGAAGTCTCCGTCAACCCGAATCCGTTTCCAACTCGCGCGTTCGGAAACGCTTCCATGATTCGCGCGACGAGTTCGGGAGCGATTGGCGCTCCGCCGTATGTCACCCATTTGATTGCAGTCGTATCGAGTTCTTTGAAGTTCGGCTGGTTGATCGCAAACCAGTAAACTGCCGGAACCGATGTGAGCAGATTGATGCGCTCATCTCTAATCACTTTCAAAAAAGCCTGCACCTCGAACGCGGGCATGATGACGAGCGTGTCGCCCGTCTCGCACATAGGAAGAAGCTGGCTGTTGCAGCCCGTGACATGAAAGAGCGGAACCGATACGAGATTGCGAAGCTCGCCGTCAGTCGGAAGCTGGCAGACGCGGCGACACGATTCTGTGTTGGTCAGAAAATTCTTGTGCGTGGTCATCGCTCCCTTTGGAAACCCGGTGGTGCCGCTCGTGTAAAAGATCGCCGCCGTGTCATCAAGCTCTAAATTCTCGATAGCTGTCGGCGGGCCATCAGGCAAAGGCTCGCCCGGTAGAAAAGAAAAGACCGCGCCTGAATCTTTGATAACATAATCAACTTCCGATTCGCTAAATCTGGTGTTGACAGGCACAGCCACAGCGCCCGCCAGTTGCGTGCCGAAAAATGCGACGACCCAGTCCAGCCCATTGCCTAACTGAATGGCAACGCGGTCGCCGCGCTTCACGCCCTGCTTCTTGAGACCTCCCGCGACGCGAGCTGAACTTTCCCACAGTTCAGAGTAATTCATGCGCTCGTAGTAAACTTCGACTATGGCTTCGTGTTTGGGAAATTTCTCGACCGTCGCTCTCAACATCTCGACCAGCGAGCCGGGACAGTTATCGTAATGAGCAACGCCGTTTCGGTCGCGCGTTATGCCGGAATAATCAAATGGACGAATCATCAGTAAGCCTCTTGCCTTTCAAAAATCTTTCGAGGGTTATCAACAAGCATCGTGTTGATCTGCTCGTCTGTAACGCCGCGCTCTTTTAGAGCAGGAATCACATCGTTGTGAATGTGAAGAAAATGCCAGTTGGGAAGAACTGTGGGCAGCGCCGCTTCGGGCAGCCAGTCGTTAAAGCACGCCGCGTCTTGCGAAAGCACCATCTTGTCGGCGTGGCCTCGCTCGCACATTCGCGCGACCGTGTTCACGCGGTCTTCAAACGAGCAGAGCACGTCAATGCCAAACCTGTCCATGCCTATGTATGAGCCTCGCGCAATCAGCTTTTCAAGATAATCCACATCAGTCGTATCGCCCGAATGACCTATGACGACGCGTGACAGATCAACGCCTTCTTCCTCGAATATGCGTTGTTGTTCAAGCCCTCGTTCCGTGTGCGCATGCGTGTGCGTAGAGATAGGAACGCCCGTGCGGCGATGCGCTGCGGCCACTGCGCGAAGCACTCGCTCAACGCCCTCGGTGACGCCCTGCCTGTCGGTCGCGCATTTGAGAATCGAAGCTTTGACACCTGTGTCCGCGATGCCTTCTTCGATGTCTCGGACGAACATATCAGTCATAAACTCAGGCCCGCCAAGCTCGGTGCCCGGCCCTTGATAGTGAAAGTACATCGGCACATCATTGTAAGTATAGATGCCTGTCGCAACGATGATGTTGATGTTTGTCGCGGCGGCGATGCGTTTGATGCGAGGGATGTAACGGCCCAGTCCTATGACCGTCAAATCTACGATGGAATCCACGCCGCCCGATTTAAGTTCGTCGAGTCGCCGAATGGCATCAGCGACTCGCTTTTCCTCATCGCCCCAGCTTTCAGGAAAGTTCTGCATTATCTCAGGCGACAGCACAAAGATATGTTCGTGCATCAGCGTCACGCCCAGTTGTGAGCTATCAATCGCGCCTCGCGCAGTGTCTATCTGCATGTTTTCTCCTTGATATGAATCCGAGTCAAGCGCAGGGCTAATAATATTTATCGAACTTTATTTCGCGCAAGCGTTTGATGTCTAAGAGCGAGGAATACTGGCCAAGCAGTAGCAAGTTTTCCAGGCTCGCGCATTCTCTAGTCAAACCCGTTGCAAGATTCCCACTAAATAATTCAAAGCCGTTTCAGGTCTTTGATAAGGAGATACCAATGAGAACAAGAAGCCGTAGCCTTAATACCAAATGGCTGATCGGTTCCATAATAATTTTCTTTGTCGCTCTCACAATCTGTGTCTCGCAGTCTTCTACTGCACAGACAGGAAAGAGCAAACCCGCTTCTCAAAATAAACCTGCGCCCCAGGCAGTGAAGCAAGTGCAGATTGATCTGGACAAAGCCGTTCGGGTCGCGCTTCCTGATGCGCAGGCGAATCTCAAACCCGTGTCTTTCAAAACGAGCGACGGAAAGAGCGGATGGGTCGTTCGCATTCCGGGTGATCGTCCCATCTCAACGCCCGCTTATGCGAACGGGCGATTATTTGTCGGCGGCGGATACGGCTCGCACGAGTTCTATGCGTTCGACGCCAAGACCGGCGCGAAGGTCTGGGAGATCAAGACTTCAGACGATGGCCCGACGGCTGCGGTCGTCGAAAACGGCTACGTAGCTTTTAACACAGAAAGCTGTACGGTGATCGTCTGCGATCCCGAAACTGGAAAGCTCATCTGGCAGGAATGGCTCGGTGATCCGTTGATGAGCCAGCCCGCAATCTACAAAGGCCGCCTCTACATCGCGCACCCTGCGGGCCAGCGTGGAGGTAATCAATCGGCTGCCAACATATCACAAGGGCACGGCAGCGGAGGTCACAGATTGTTGTGCGCCGATCTGAAAACGGGCAAACACATCTGGGATCAACCCATCACGGCAGACGTTATTTCAGCGCCGGTCATCAGCGGCGATCAGGTATTTTTCACCTGCTTTGATGGGACTTCGTTCTGTCTTGACGCTTTCAAAGGCTCAGTCGTATGGAAGAAACAGAACGCGGGCACAAGCGCGCCTCTGATCGCAGGAGGCCATGTTGTTTTGACTCAAAAGGAGAGCAGAGACGGCAAGGCTTACGAAGGTCTGAAACGCATAGACGCCGAACACGGAGAAGATAAAGACAAAGAACTGCTTGCCAAATCCGAAGCGCAATATCTGGAAGCGAACAAAGGCGGCGGCGTTGCCATAACCAAATCACAGAGCGCAGCACTTGACTCTTCGGTCGGCTTCGGAGGCGGAGCGCCTGCGGCTGCCAATATCTCTGCAGCCAACTCGCACGTAGGCGTAAACACAGTAGCAGGCGGCTGGGCTTATCAAGGCTCGCGCGCTGCTTACGGCAACGGGCAGATGATGAACGCGCAGGGTAGATATTTGAATTGCATGTCTGCAATGGATGGACGATTTCGATGGCGAGCCGAAGTCAAAGGCGCGGGCGTAGGTGATGACTCGCAGGTTTTCTCGCCGCCCGCGCTCGGCCAGAGCAATCTATATCTGGGCAGCGCGCTTGGCCATTTGATCTCAGTAGATCAACAAAGCGGTGATCTGAATTTCATTTACTGGCTGAAACATCCTATGGCTTTTCAACCGATGCTCGCCGAAGGAAACATCTACGTCGGCACAGTCAACGGCCTGCTGATATGTTTGAAGACCGGCGACAAAGACGCGGATGGGTGGTACGCATGGGGCGGCAACGCACAGCATAACAAATCCAAATGAATACTTAACAGTACCGCGAGCGGGGCTGTTGCAAAGTAAATGTAGGGGCAGGGCTTGTCCCTGCCCGAATCGCCGACAGGCGATGA
>DATEKX010000027.1:0-3593 GCA_035277165.1 Blastocatellia bacterium
GCGGCAAAACGCAGCGCGGCTGGCAGCTTTACACCCCGTTGATTTTAAGCATTATCGGCGCGGAGGCGGACGGCCAAACTAATGACTTTGCGGCCTCGTTGTCGCGCTGGCAGAAAGCGAACGGCATCGAAGCGAACGGCATTCTGGAAAACTCGACATGGTCGCAGATGATCTCGACTTTGCAATCAAATCGCATTAAAGACCGCGCGTATCCGACGGCTGACCAGCTTGTTACAATTCCTACTTCAGAATGCTATGACCCGTCGCGAGTCGAAGAGCTTCGCAAGATGGAGCGTCGCACCTACGATGCATACAAACGAATGATCGCCGCCGCCGCCGCTGACACTTCGCTTAGACTGGGTGTTACGAGCGACGGCCAGCTTGCTCCGGGCGAAAAGTATTTCAAAGTGATCTCGGCGTTCCGCTCGCGCGAATATCAAGAGCACCTTCGCCAGCAGTCGCCCAACAGCGGGCGCGCGGGGCTTGCGGTCAACAGCCCGCATTTCACGGGCCGCGCGCTGGACATCTATGTCGGCGGCGAGCCTGTCAGCACCAAAGACGAAAACCGCGCGATTCAGACGCAGACGAAAGCTTATCGCTGGTTAGTAAAAAATGCCTCGCGCTTCGGTTTTCGGCCTTACTTTTACGAACCCTGGCACTGGGAATACGTCGGAAAGTAAATCGGCAGAAACTACTCAGCCCCTTAGGGGCGACCTGTCTATAGATTCAAGTCGAGCAAATATTTCTGTAGCTCCGTAGGAGCGACCTTTTGATAAGTAGGTCGCTCCTACGGAGCTACGTAAACATTTTTCTCGCTGGTTCTATAGACAGGTCGCCCCTACGGGGCTGAACAGCTACTATTTTTTGCCTTATTATTTTTGCCTTCCGTTCTGTGTCGTGCGATGCTTCGATTGGCGATGGGCAAAATCTTTGAAAGAGTCACAAGCTTTATCACACAACACGCAATGCTGAAAGATGCGCGCGGCGTTGTTGTCGCCGTATCGGGCGGCCCCGACTCTGTGGCGTTGCTCGATATGCTGGCACGGCTGCGCGAGACGGCTTCTGCACTCTTGAATCTCAAATTACACATAGCGCACCTCGATCACAAGTTGCGCGGGCGCGAGTCTGCTGAAGATGCTGAATTCGTGCGACAGCTTGCCGGGCGACTCGGATTTTCAATAAGCATCGAAGCCAGCGATGTGCGCGCCGAAGCCGAACGCTCGCGCAAAGGAATCGAAGAGGTCGCGCGCGAAATTCGCTATGACTTCCTGTTGCGTGTAGCGCGCGAAACGGATTGCGACCGAATCAGTACGGGCCACACGATGAGCGATCAGGCCGAAACGTTTCTGATGCGATTGGCTCGTGGCGCTGGTTTGCGCGGCCTTGCTGCGATGCGCCCGGTCGGCCCTGTCCCGATTCCCAACGCCTCTCTGCTGCTTATCCGCCCGCTGCTTTCGATCACGCGGGAAGACGTAGAAGATTATTGCCGCCAGCGCCGCCTTGAGTTCTGCATAGACGCTACGAACCAGAGCGCAGATTACACGCGCAGCCGTGTGCGCAGCGATGTGCTGCCCGCTTTGCGCTCGATCAATCCGCGCGTGGTCGAATCAATCGCACGCGCGGCACAGGTCATCGCAGCAGATGAGGATGCGCTGGATCAACTGGCGACGAAATTCCTCGATGAGGCGCGATTGAATCAGAGCAGAGAACTCGCGGCTTATCGAGTTGCGGCGCTGCTAGACCAGCCCGTTGGGCTCAGGCGAAGAATGATAATTTCTGCGATCAATCGCGTGCGCGTGCGCAATGGCGAAGAGATTACCTCGACGCATATCGCAGCGGTCGAGCGATTGCTGGCAAATCGCATGAGCGGCAAACGCATTGAGCTTCCCTGCGGGCTGGCAATCTGGCGAGAGTTTGACCGGCTTGTTTTTACTCGCCTGACAGACGCCGCGCGAGCGGCGGAATCTGGCGAATTGAGCGTTGCCAGTCCGCAAGTTGAAGCGGGTGGACTCAGTCTGACTTTGGAACGCGGTCAATCCGGCTGTATGCTCAAAACTGTGATCGAGCAAGCCGAGCGCGAGAAGCAAGCGACCGGGCAAGACTGGTTTATTGCCGCTCTGGATGACGAAGCGATTCCTGATCGGCTCGCCGTCAGACCGCGCAGACCGTCAGAATCGGCGCTGGTCGCGGGGCAGCAAAAAATAAAGAAGTTGAAAAACTTGATGATTGACCATAAAATCCCTTCAAGCCGTCGCCGTTTTTGGCCTGTAGTGACGACTCCCGATGATCGTTATATTTGGTCGCCGGGCCTGCCCCCAGCCATAGAATTCGCCGCAACTGACAAAACTCGACGCCTTGCCATATTGCGAGCTTCAACCGTTTGACAGGTGTCGCAGGAGCCATAATGGACAATAACCTCCAGGTAATTCATTCGCACGAAGAGATACAAAACCGTATGCGCATGCTCGCCGACGAAATTCGCTCGAACACGCACGTGCGCGACCTTACGGTTGTCGGGATTTTAGACGACGCGTTCGTTTTTCTCGCCGATTTGATTCGCGCGCTCGATATGCCGCTGAACTGCTGTTTTATGAAAGTAACTCACCATCGTCACGGCGGGCTGAACGAAGTAATGTTCACCAGCGAATTCGACCCGCGCGGGCGCGACATCCTGCTGGTCGGCAGCGTAGTCGCAACCGGCGTCACGCTCGAATACATCACAAGGCATCTGGCTGCGCGCGGCATTAAATCCTTGCGCACCTGTATGCTCGTAGATAAACCTGGGGAGCGGCGTGTGGATGTGAAGCCCGATTTCGTAGCTTTTGAAAGCGATGACAGATTTATTTTCGGCTACGGGCTGGGACTACAGAACCAATTTCGTCAGCTTCCGTATTTAGCAATGATGAAAGAGTAGCGGCAAATCGCAAGTTATTACTGATTTTGTAAGAAATCTGCAATAAAGCGACGCGAGGCGGTCATTGCGCATCAAATTCAGGTAAGTTAGAATTAAATTACTTGCATTAGGTGCTTGTATTAGTTGGAGGTATCAGGTGAATTCAACTGTCAGACAGATAGTTTTTTGGGTTTTAATTATCGGCGGCGCTTTCCTTCTCTATCAGGTCTTCAATGGCCGCAATACGCAGAAGGAAGTTCAGCTTGGCTACAACGAACTCTTTGACAAGATTACTGCGAAGCCGACACTGGTTAAGAGCGCAGTCATCGAAGAAGGCCGCGCAATAAAAGGCGAACTGACCAGCGGTGAAAATTTCTACACCGAAATTAGCAATGAATTTGTGGTGGCTAAGGTCGCCGACGCAATGAAGGACGCCAACATCAAGTTTGGCTTCAAGAGCGCGTCTTCGAGCCAGTGGCTTTTCGGCTTGATTAGCTACGCGCCGCTTCTGGTCTTCATCGGGCTGTGGATTTTCATGATGCGGCAGATGCAGTCGGGCGGCAACAAGGCGCTGTCGTTCGGCAAGTCGCGCGCCAAGCTGTTAAGCAACCAGCAGAAGCGCGTCACCTTTAAGGACGTCGCCGGCGTTGAAGAAGCCAAAGAAGAGTTGCAGGAGATCATCGAGTTTTTGAAGGAACCG
>DATEKX010000028.1:0-4551 GCA_035277165.1 Blastocatellia bacterium
AAGGAACCCGAATCTCAACGGGAAAGTTCTGACGTTGTGATCGAGCTGGAACGCCGAGTCCCGGTTGAATCCAACAGGCGACGCAAGCGGCTTCGCGCAGGAGGGGTTGGTCTTGCACGGATCGTTGAAGTCTATCCACACAGGCTGGCCGCTGCTGTCGGTCACGACAGGCGTGCCTGTCTTGCTGGCATCGCGCAACGCTATAAAGCCCGTGTTGTTGAACCATTTTTCAACTGAGCTTCCGTCAAGCTTTATGTCCCCGACGTTGCCGACATAGATGATATTGCCCCAACTCAGCGGCGGGCCGCTTTGATATGTGTAGACGCCTTGCACCTGCCATCCGCTTATGATGCGCGAGGCAATCGAATTCGCATTGGCGAAGAATTGATGGCCTGACCCGAACGGGAGTTCGTAGATGCTGCTGACTGTGAACCGATGAGGATAGTCTTGATCTGAAATCATTTCAGTCGGTCGCGCGTCATCCTGATTCAAAAGCTCTGTCGCCTGCATGAATTTTGAATAAGTATAACTCACGCCCAGCGTGTAGCCTTTCGAGAACCGCTTCTCAAGTCTCATCTGCAAGCCGTGATACCACGAGTAGCCATCATTTCTCGACGTGTTCACTTGATCGAATTGAGGGAAGGGGCGAAGCAATCGTTCTCGCGCGATGGTTGTTCCGGTGAAGGTTCCGCTTGCGCCTGCGGGCAGCAGATTGCGGAACGGGTTCGGCACGGCGGCGGTCAAACGATTGAGCGTTACCGCATCACGCACAGGACTCTTGCTCAAGAACTCCTGAGGCGTAACGTTCATGTTGCATCCTTGCGTTCCGACTCCCGAATTGCAAGCGAGTTCAATGTGCGTTCCGCGATTGCCAACATAAGCCGCCTCCACCATAAATGCGCCGGGCAGCTCGCGCTGGAACCCGAACTGCCAACGCTGCATGTAAGGCGAGAGAGGGTGCGGATTAAAGAACGTGACGCTCTGGCCGATGAATGTCTGCGGGCCATTAGCCGCTCCGACCGGCTCGATTATTCCGGCGGAGAATGGGTCGGAGAGAGTCGAAGTAAAGTGCAATCCGTTGTCTAAAGTCGGAATGAACGGCGTGTTCTGACTGAACCCGCTTTGAATGACATCGCCCCGCCGCTGGCCGAGGAATCCATAGAAGATGCCATAGCCTGCGCGAAGAAGCGTTTTGTCATTGAGTTGATACGCGATTCCCAATCTCGGCGCAAAGTTCTTTTTCGGGGTTCGATACAACCCGCGCGCGCCATCGCCTGCGAACAACAGTCCGCCTCGAACATTGAGTTGAGATATTTCGGGCGTAGCCTGTGCGGGGTTGCCCTGCACGGCGTTGAAAGCCGCGCGCGCCGCCGCCTCGAACGGTTGAGTGTAAGCGGCATCAAAGCCGCTCACGCTGCGGTTGTATCGCTCGGTCATCGGCGTTTCAAATTCATATCTAAGCCCGAGGTTTACAGTCAGCTTCTGACTTATCTTCCAATCGTCCTGCACGAAAAAGCCCCACGATGTTGACTGCTCGGCGTAATCTGCCAGCCGCGCGACAAAGCTGTTCGTAGGGCTCGGCAATCCCAAAAGAAATGAAGCGAAGGATTGGCCTATGCTGTTGGGCGAGGTGGCCGAATTGTCCAACGGCCCGCGCGTCCAAGTCGAATCGAACTGGAAGCGACCAGTCATATCGTTGATGGCAAAAGAATCCGTCTCGCGATAGGAGCGGAACTCCACTCCGGTTTTGACCGAATGCGAGCCGATGATTTTGTTGATTGTCGAGTTGACCGAGTGAATATCATTCGGCCTGAATTCGACGTTCTGGGCTGTGCCCTGATAGTTGGCCGTGGTAGTGCCTTGAATAACGAAGTCGAGTCTTGGGAAACGCCTCTTGTCTGGAGGTATCAGATTGTTATAGGCAGACGGAAAGCCCACAGATGACAAGTCGAATTCGTGATTGCCGAGATTCGAATCCGTTGACCGGATGAAACGGTTATACCCGTATCGCACATTGAACACGGTAGTCGGATTGATGGTCCAGACTTCATCAATCGCGCCCTGCCGCGAGATAAAGTAAAACAGTTCGCCGGTGGCACTGTTGTTGAAATAGTTGTTGTAGTCGCTCGTTCGATCATACCAACTCGCACGCGCGAATACTCTGTGTTTGTCGCCGATGATCTGGTCTACGCGAATCGTGTTATTCGAGTATTTGGCTCGCTCTTGCAGGTTAGGCTGTTGGAAATTGCCTGTGCCGTCCGGGCCTCCGGGCGAAGTCGGTTTGGGCCAGTACTGGCTGACCAGCGCTTTGGCAACCGGGTTGATAAGGTTGGCGGGGATGATGTTATTCGGGAACGGGTCTTGTTGAAAGCGACCGTTTGCGGCAGCGCGGCGCGTGAACGGATTATATATCTGATACTGTGGGCCGAGCTTCAGCAGTTCCGAAAAATCTCCGCGCAGCATGGCTTCGGTCGGGGTCGTGGGCGTGCCGTTATTTCGCGGGCGCGCGTCGCGAATGCCTTCATACCCCCAGAGGAAGAAGGTTTTGTTTTTGCCGTTGTAGAGTTTCGGAATCCACACGGGGCCGCTGAACGAACCTCCCCAGCGATTGGAAAACGCGTCGGGGCGACCTTGCTTGTTGGCATTGCCAAAGAAATCGTTTGCAGAGATGCCCGCCGGTTCTTCCCAGAAATAACCTGAACCGTGAAAAGCGTTCGTGCCCGATTTGATGCTGATGCTTGTGACTCCGCCTTCGGTGTTGCCAAAGCTCGCATCAAAGGTCGCCGTCTGCACTTTGAATTCCTGAATGATGTCCGTAGGCGGAACATACGAAGCAATCACTTCGAAGCCGTTCGCGGTTGCCGTGCTCGGAACGCCATCAATCGTGAGGTCGCTGCGATTGGCTCGCGTCCCGTCCATTGCGTAACCGACGATGTGAGTCGGCTCGAACGGGCGGTCGAGTCTGGGGTCTCGCGCAAAGCTTGCGCCGGGAGACAGACTGATCAACGTATACGGGTCGCCGTGCACCAGCGGGAGTTCAGCCACACGTCGCCCGTCAACCGTTTGCCCCAACGAAGCAGTCGCCGTGTCGAGCCTCGCCGATTCGGCTGTAACGGTTATCGATTCTTCAGTGCCTCCGGTTTCAAGGGCAATCGGGAGATCGAGAGTCTCGCCGATGCGCAGATCGACATTTGCGCGAACGTATCTCTTGAACCCCCTGAACTCAACGATGATCTGATAGGTTCCGGGAACGAGGTAAGGCGCTGCGAAAAGCCCTGCGTCGTTAGTCGTCACAGAGACGCTAGTCCCCATAGCAACGTTTTCGACTTTCACAGTCGCCCCTGTGATGACCGATTGACCGGCATCCGTGACTTTGCCCGTTATTGTGCCGCGTGCTTCCTGACCCAGTGTCGCAACAGGAAACGACATCATTATCAAAGAAGCAACTACGACTAAAACCTGCACTGGCTTTGTTGTCGTTGATCTCATTTTTCTCCTCCTGATGAGCGTAATAGCTACAAGCGTCGGCTTGCGGTGGCCGCCCGACGCGAGACATTCTGAAGTGCCTCCGAAGTTATTTCGATTGATCTGCGAGTTGATGGAAAATGCTTAGTTCCGAAATGCAGCAATTGGAAGCGATTATTTCTAAGGTATTTTAATATTGGTCTGACCAATAGAGAGTAAAGCGATGTTCGCGTTGCGCATGGCCTGACCGTGAAATCCAAACGCAGGCTGATGCGCGAGCGACCTCGACACAGCCCAACCGGATATCGTGATAAGAGCATTCTTTTCACAATCGGCCTATACTCTAGGGAAGGATTTTCAATACCCTTTTGCTGTCGCTTGGAGACGCCTATTTTCTATCAAGCAGCTTGGGATGTCAAGTTCTTTTATAACCAATTATAATTATTAGACTAGCAGGGTCAGACCAATTGTGAGATTTGCAATTGAGCTTGCTCTGATAATTGAGCCGGTTCATTCAGGTAGAAATAGGTTAAACCAATGCGCGGGTTCCGCTAAAAATTGAAGCGGTCAATATTGGTCTTGTTGAAGATGAACGGAGCGCCGAGCATCACCTCGCTGTTTTGCACTTCGATTTTGCCCAGTCGCCCGGCTTGAATCTGGCGGTCGCCCTGTTTGAGTTCTCCGGCGCTTACGGCGCGCGCTGCATAAACAGTCAGGTAGCCGAGGTTCGCCGTATCCCACAGCACTATGCTTTCAATCACGCCGTCGTGAACGTAAGGCTTGCACATATTCGGAAGCGACAGGCCCGTGACTTTGACATCCGAGCGACCTGATTGTTTGACGGCTTCGGCAGCGCCGGGAACTGCCGGGGCCGCAATCGCCATAATCAATTTCACCTGCGGGTAGACCTTCAGCACAGTCTGCGTTTCGGCAAACGCGCGATCACGGTCGCCTTCGCTCGGCTGAATCGCCACGAGTTTCAGATCAGGGTATTTTTCTGCAAGCCGCGCTTTGATATGTTTGATCCATTCGTTTTGATTGCCTGCGCTCAAAGAGGCCGTGATAATGGCAAACTCGCCTTTGTTG
>DATEKX010000029.1:0-4729 GCA_035277165.1 Blastocatellia bacterium
GAACCGAACAACGTCGGCGTGTTGATACCTCGCGGCGCTACGCTGATTCCTGCCTCGCGATTCGTTCGATCTCAGGATGAGTCTAAAGCGCTTTTGCAGAAAGGCGTGAATGATTATGAAAAAGTGCTGGAGATGCAGAAAGCCTACTTCGCAAATCTTTCGGGTCACGCGCGCGGCGAGTTGCTGTTTGGTTTAGCCGAAGGATGGCAGCGGCTCGGCAACGCAGAAAAATCGCGCAACTACTTTCAGCGAATTGTAAACGAGGCTCAAGGCTCCGAGCGACAGAAACAGGCCAAAGCTTTTCTGGATACTGGAACGCTTCCCGCGAGCACGCAATCCTGCACAGGATGCCACAAATAATAAAGGAGCTTTTTGATGAACGATAAATCAAACATTATCGCTACCGTACTGGGAACGCTTGGAGTGTTATTCTTCATGGCAATGGCGTTTGGCATATTGCCGACCAAACTCGCGATTTTTTCCGGCATAGCCTGCTTCATTCTGGCCGGAACAGTTAAAAAAATCGCAACCCGAGACTACTGAATCAATCCGCAAAAGGCGCGAAGGGGATCAAAGCCCCTTGCGCCTTTTGCGCTTGCTTGCTCGCCGCTGTGTTATGATTCGTCGCATCGTCAAACAATCTGAAATCATGTTTTCATGGCGAAAGGTGACCTACAAAAAAACAAGCTCAGTCGTGTCGCCCGCATAGTGCTTTCAGTGTTAGGCACCAGCGCTGGCGTAGCCGTCGTGCTGATGCTCATCTTTCCGGTTTATTCCAAAACGCCGGGGAGCGTTGCCGCCACTTTCCTGATAGGAATGATCTATGGGACAAGCATCGGCGGCGTGATGACGCTGTTCTTCAACCGCTTCGGGGAGCGAATCGGCAGGCAAGCTTTTCCTATGGACTGGACTCTAATGATAGTCTCGCTCATTGCTTTGAGCGCGGTTGGTTGTCTGCTGGCCGGATTGATTCTCGCGGCATCGGGCGTGTTCGAGTGGCAAAACTACTGGCGCACTTTCTCGCGCGACATGCGTTTTTCGTGGGCGATTGCAATTGCTATTGGCGTGAGCCTCTCGCTTTATGAAAGACTGCGCGCGAAACTCGAAGCCACAAACACGCAACTGCGAGAGAAAAATCTTGCAGCCGAACGCGCTCAAAAGCTCGCTATCGAAGCGCGCCTTTCATCGCTCGAATCGCGCATACATCCTCACTTTCTGTTCAACACGCTCAATTCAATCTCGTCGCTAATTCAAGAAGACCCGCAGCAGGCCGAACGATTGGTCGAGCGACTGGCCGCCTTGCTGCGATTTTCGCTCGACTCAAATCAGCGAAGCACTGTTCCCCTCAGACAGGAAATAAAGATCACGCGTGACTACCTCGAAATCGAGCGAGCGCGCATCGGTGATCGCCTGCGGTATTCGATAGATGTTCCTGTCGCGCTCGAATCAATCGAGGTGCCGCCGCTTTCAGTGCAGACGTTGGTTGAAAATAGTTTGAAGTATGCTGTGTCGCCACGCCGCGAAGGGGGCGAAATTCGGATTACCGCGCGCGCAGCAAGTGATCACGTTTCCATCGAGGTGATGGATGACGGGCCGGGCTTTACGCCGGGAGCCGTCATAGCAGGTCACGGATTGGACAACCTGCAGGCGCGGCTCGCCGTGCTGTTTGACAACGATGCGGCGCTCGACATCGCGATGCGAGACGAACGCACTATCGTCACGATTTCATTACGTCGAACAATCGCAACCGTATGAGCGCGAAGATTTCCCAATTGCGCGTGTTTCTGATCGACGACGAGGCGCTCGCGCTCAAGAGACTGGCGCGGCTGCTTCAAGCAACGGGCCGTGTCGAAATCGCGGGCAGCGCGACCGACCCTGAAGCAGCGCTCGATTTTCTTTCGAGAGAAAATGTTGACGCGCTCTTTCTGGATATAGAGATGCCCGGCCTCAACGGGTTCGAGATGCTCGCTCGATTGAAGTCGCAACCGCTTGTGATATTCACGACCGCCTACGATCAGTATGCGCTCCGTGCTTTTGAGGTCAATTCGATTGATTACCTTTTGAAGCCAATCGAAGCGGAGCAACTAGACCGCGCGCTCGCAAAACTTGAACGTATGCGCGCGAGCGGCGCACCAGTCGAATTACGCAATGCTTTAGAGCAACTGGCCCTCGCGTACGGCGCGCGCAACTCGGAATATCCCGAACGCATAGCTTCGCGCATCGGCGACCGCGTGCAGTTCATAGAACTGCGTTCAGTCACGCACTTCATCGCCAAAGACAAACTGACTTTCGGAGTCACGGATGAAAAGAGCTACGTGGTTGACTCACCCATCTCCGAACTTGAGCAGAAACTCGACCCGAAAAAATTCATCCGCATACATCGCTCGACGCTCGTGAATCTCGACTGGGTGCACGAGGTTCATTCCGCATTCGCAGGCGGGATGGTCGTCAGGTTGAAATCTGCGAAACGAACAGAACTGCCGGTCTCGCGTGACCGCGTGCGCGCATTGAAAGAGCGACTGGGATTTTAAGTTGCGCGCTTCTCTACCGTGCCTGTTTCGATGTAGAGTAGTGTCTCATCAATTCAAACAAAGGAGTCGAAAATGTCTGGGGCCAGAATATTGTTCATGGTGATGGCGATAATCTTCCTGACGGCAGTCGTGTCAGGCAGGTCGCGCAACGGAGAAACGGGATTCCTCAATCGCACGGTCAAAGTCGGCGCGGAGAATTACCCGTATCAGGTTTACGTTCCTGCGAACTGGACGAAAGCGAAAAAGTGGCCGGTGATTCTGTTCCTGCACGGCGCGGGCGAACGGGGCAATGACGGCCTGATTCAAACAGAAGTCGGCATAGGCACAGCGATCCGCCGCCACCCCGACCGCATCCCGGCAATCGTCGTTATGCCACAGTGCGCAAAGAATCGCTGGTGGCTCCAGCCCGAGATGCAGGCGCAAGCTCTCAAGGCGCTCGAACAAACGATGAAAGAATTTAACGGCGACGCAACGCGGACTTATTTGACGGGCCTCTCGATGGGCGGGAATGGGACGTGGGCTATCGCTTCAAGCAACCCCGGGAAGTTTGCTGCGATTGCGCCGGTGTGCGCCCCCGCGCGCATATCGCCCAAGTATAACGTACAGGTGAAACCGGAGGAGTTGAGCGAAGATCGTTATAAAACTTATGCTGAAAAGATTGGCAAGACGCCGGTATGGGTTTTTCACGGCGACGCAGACTCGGCGGTGCCGGTTACAGAGTCTCGCTTGATGGTCGAAGCGTTGAAAGCAGTGGGCGGCGATGTGCGCTACAACGAATACCCCGGCGTGGGGCACGACTCATGGAACAAAGCTTACGCCGAACCTGACCTGTTCACGTGGTTGCTTTCTCACCAGCTTAGTTCAGGCGCAAAAGCAAAACGCTAAGAGATGGGTTTGTATTCAACCTGCATCTTTCCTTTCTTTCTCGACTTGATGCTGGACAACGAAGCGATCAGGCGCGAGCGACGCGAAACGCTCGCGCCGCTTTATGGCCGGGTGCTTGAAATCGGATTTGGCACAGGGCTTAACCTGCCTTGCTATCCACGGCAGGTTGCGGAATTGACCGTCATTGATTCCGAGCGAATGCTTGCGGGCAGAGTCCGAAAGCGAATTGCTGCGGCAAGTATGCCCGTCCATCAGATAAAGCTTGATGCAAGCGGCAGGCTGCCATTCGATGATGACAGCTTTGATGGAGTGGTGACGACTTTTACGCTCTGCTCGATTGAGAATGTTTCGGCTGCGCTTGCGGAAATCCGCCGCGTGTTAAAGACTGAAGGGCGATACGTGTTTCTCGAACATGGGCGAAGCCGTGACCTGCAGGTGGCAAAGCATCAGGACTCATTCAATCCGATTCAAAAGATCATCGCCTGCGGGTGTAATTTGAATCGCCCGATTGACCGGCTGATCGAAAATGCCGAACTTGAGATCACGAACCTTGAGCGTTACCTGATGCCCGGCCTGCCGCGCGTAATTAGCGAGGCGTATAGAGGCATAGCGCACAAATAATGAATGAAGGAGAACCGAATATGACTGGAGATGTTTACAAAGGTGTGACCGTTGTTGGGACTTCAACCGAGAGCTTCAGCGAAGCCATCCGCAGGGCGGTTGATCGCGCTACTCAAACGATAAGCGAACTGAGATGGTTCGAGATCAGAGACCAACGCGGCGCAGTGCGCAACGGGCAGATAGAGTATCAGGTGACGATGGAAGTATTCTTCAAGCTGAAAATCAGTGATACGGGTGAAGAGTAAGCCGTCACAGTTACGGATTCAACCGGTCTACTTCTGATTTGTAACGATCAGCCACGAGCCGCAATCGCAGCGATAAATGCCGGGCTCAGGGATGATTCGCAACTGCTTGCAGGCGGGACAATCGAACGAATAGACATATCGCCCGTGTGCATCATTCCAGAAATGATCTTTTACCTGAACCTCCACGCCGATCTGTCGCTTCGTCATAACGGGATTATAAAGGATGAAGGTTGAAATTAAAATTCCGTTCATCCTTGATCCAGAGCTGTTGCAAAGTAAATGTAGGGGCAGGGCTCGTCCCTGCCCGAATGGGCGATAGCCCATGACAGTCATCGCCTGTCGGCGATTCGGGCAGGGACAAGCCCTGCCCCTACCTTGCATGTCAACCGACTTTGTTACAGCCGTGCCAATGTCATCTACCTGATGAAGTCGAGATGCGGGGATAGA
>DATEKX010000030.1:0-4495 GCA_035277165.1 Blastocatellia bacterium
GCTCGGTTTCGAGGCAAGTGTGCTGCGGCAAATCGAGTTTCGGTCAATCGCCATACCTTTTTGCGGCTGGACGCGGCTCGATTTGTACTTGAAGACCTGGGGAAAGATCATACTCGCCAACGACCCGCGCGCCTGGGCAGAAACGGTTGCGCGCGCGACTGTTGAATCAAAAGTTTCGCTTAACGAAGAAAATATCGCGCGCGTGCTCGAAGATGTTTACGTGCCGGGCGCGAGGTTGATGAACCCTGAATTGCGCAACTGGTTCAGCGAAACCGATGCCTGGTGGATGGACAATTTGCGCCGCAACATCGAAGCTTTAGGCGATGAATCGTTGCGCGCGCAGGCTATGATGCTTGGGCTGATGACAGGCGACTACGCTTTGTCTTTCAACGACGAGACTCGCGAGTTGCGGAGGCCGTTAACGACTGTTTTCTGGCGATTGGCCGGACGCGCTTTCACAGGGCCAACAGGCCATCCGCACAATCGCAGCTACAGCCTTCCAGCCGAAGATTTCATCAGGCGTGTGCGCGCAGACCTGCTTTACCTGAACCTGCCCGCGATTCATGCTGCGCAAGCCGGAGCAGACGCGAGAAGCGAATGGCGCGAGTCCTGGGTTCGCAGCGCAACAAGCGTTCAATCAGACAACATGGTCGAGCTTACGACAACGCCTCAGTCCAAAAATGCTTATCTTACCTCGATAGACAATCTGCTTCGAGCAGCATCGAACATCCGTGTGTGGGCAATCGAGTATCAGGAGATAGGGCTTGCGACGGCGGCAGAGGTCGCTGAACTTGTTAAAGAACATCGCCCGGTTCGCGCGACTTATTCGAAAGATTTGACGGAAGTGATTGGTGGTTTGCGCAATTACATTATCGTTGCTGAAAAAACTGCCTGAAATTTGAAAAGTCAAAACGATTTCTTGCCGCCTCGGTGCAAGCTTGCTAAACTTAAGAACTCCCCCCTCGGATTGTCAAGAAACTTGAAAATTTACGTGAGAGCTAAGGATTGGTTTAGATGATGGAACGCTCTTCGGTTGTCCTGTGTGTAGAGGACGATCTCGATACACAAGAAATGCTGCGAGTGCTGATTTGCGCGCAGGGTTATGGCTTTGAAGTCGCAGGGACTCGCGCCGATGCGTTGCGACTGATACAAGAAAAAGAGATAGCGCTCGTATTGCTGGATAATATGCTGCCGGACGGAAACGGCGTCGAGTTGTGCCGTCAGGTGCGCGAGTTCGACAAGCAATTGCCAATCATTTTTGTGTCAGGTTCCGCTCACGAAGATGAACGGTTGGAGGCTTTGGGATCGGGCGCAAATGCCTTTCTCACCAAACCGCTCGCGCTCGATAAATTATTTGCCACGCTCAACGATTACGCGCCCATACGATGGCGGGGCTGAAATCATCTTTGCGGCTTTCTGTCCAATTCGAGTTCTGCGGCTGCGCGACGCGGTTTAACCAGCGACCAAAGCTTGCCTATTATTCCGTGTGCGACGTAGATGGTTGAGATGATAAGCAAAGCCCATCGCGACTGGAACCATATGGCCAGCACTACGAGCGCGATTGCAAGTATCAATATTCGCGGATTTCTATTTCCGACCCCGACGTTTTTGAAACTCGAATAGCGCAGAGTCGAAACCATCAAAAACGCCAAAAGTATTACTATCACCGCAAGCCCTGTTGCAAATACCTGCGAGCTTATCGTAATCGTCTGCCCGGCAAATGAGAATTGTTTGTCGGTAATATAGGCCACGGGCGTAGGCGAAAAGTGCGCGAGCGAAGCTATCATTGCCGCGCCAAAAGGTATCGGCAGTCCTACGAAAGCCTTTTTGTCCACCTTCGGATTTTTCGGCGGAAGATTCGGATTATGCTGTCGCGCCTGCACGTTGAACCGGGCGAGGCGCAACGCGCCGCAAATCAAAAACAGAAACGACGCGGCCCAGCCTATGTTTCGGAGGTCGGGCACCTGGCCATAGCCCCACGCGAAGGCGAGCACTGCGGGCGCAAGCCCGAACGAAACCACGTCGGCAATTGAATCAAGCTCGATGCCGAACTCGGATGTAGTGTTGGTCATTCGAGCGACGCGTCCATCAAGCAGATCAAACAGCGCCGCAAATCCGATTGTGATTGCCGCGCGGTCGAAATGTTCTGTCGCCATCAGGATGGCATCAGGAGGGTTTATGGTTGCGGCCATGCCATCGAGCGGGCCCATAAATTCTCTGACTCCCAACCATCTCATCGCCCTGAGTGATTCCATCATGGAGTAGAAGCCGCAGAAGATATTGCCGGTCGTAAGCAGGCTCGGAATGACGTAGACGGCTTTGCGCGAGCGGCGCATGGGGCGGGGTGCTTGAGTGGTTGCCTGATCTGATGGTTTGTCAGTCATCGGTTTCTCCTATGGCTCGGCTCAATCTAATCGCATCGGACTCGGCCAAGCACCGTTACGCCGCCAACGACGCGGTCGCCTTTATGCACGAGGACTTCGACTTCGCTCGGAACGATCACGTCCATGCGCGAGCTGAATTTCATCAGCCCGACACGCTCACCTAAGTTTACCTTGTCGCCCTGCTTTTTCCATAACACCACGCGCCGCGCCAGCAAGCCCGCGATCTGGCGGAATACAATCGTGACCAATCGCCCGCGTATGGTAACGATGTTCTGTTCGTTTTCGACCGAAGCGATGTCGCGCGATGCGACGTGAAACGCGCCCGGTTTGTAGACGGCTTCGACTATTTCGCCTGCAATCGGCGCGCGGTTGATATGGACATTCATCGGCGAAAGGAATATGGAAATCTGCGTCGGAGAATCTTTTCGATCAGGCTCTACGGAAGTAACCATTACAACGCGCCCGTCGGCAGGCGATATAATTATACGATCATCCGTCGGGCAATCGCGCTCAGGGTCGCGGAAGAAGAACGCCATGAAAGCAGCCAACAGCAGGCAGCACACAGCAGCCACCCACCAGCCCAGCAGAGCGAACAGGGCTGCCGGGACGAAAAACAATATGATATAGGGTATGCCTTCTTTAGCCATTTTATTTTAAGAGCCTGCCGAGTCTGGTAAGCAAGAGAATTGAAATTCCCAAAATAAAAAATGGTTACCCAGGTGCGAACGCATCAGGCGCGAATGGGTGCGCGAATACTATTCGCTCGTGAGTAACCAACGATTGCTATATTTTATTGCTCGGCGCGCTTGACGGCCTGCTAAGTTTTAGTGTCCTGCCGCTTGTTGTTCTTTGTAATGGCGCTGCAGGATCACTTCCATCTCGTCCTTCAAAAAAAGCTTCTTCTTCTTTAAAGTGGCTTCCTCCATCTGTTCCTCAGCGCTCGGATAGTGCAGCGCAGCCAACTCGCTCAATCGCTTCTCGTACTCTCTGTGCGCGCTTGCAAGCTCTGCAAAGTGCGTATCGTTGGCTAAGAGGTGCTGCTTTAGCGCTTCGGTTTCAGCTAAACTCATGGGCTTTGCCCTCCTTTTGAATTGAAAGACCAGCTTTAAGACCTTTTAAAATGGTACTCGAAAGCCTCGTCTGTTGCAACGCCATAAATCGGCCCGGAGGAGGCGCAAAGAGGCCCGCCGGGATAAAGATTTCTTCCCGTAATTTCTGCCTCTTTGCGATCAGTATTCCTGTTCTTCAGATCCGCCATTCGTCGATGCCGATGCGCACAGGCGCAGCGACACGATGACTATGCCGCAACTCAATATTGCAAGCAAAAGCAATTCGATCATATTCATCGCTGCGCCTCCTTTCTTTATCTTTCATATTGCGACCAGTCACTATACCTTTCACGCATCGCAACTAGTCGCCATAGCTTTCACGCACTGCGCGCGAAGGCACGCTGAAACGTGAAATCCACATTGCCATCAGCCAGAACAGTCCCGGACTCGCTGCAAGCACCCCCGACACTATCATCATCGTTCGCGGACTGAACCACGTCAGCAGCCATCCCGCGATGATTGTCGAAACAGCCATCGTCGCCCACTCCAGCGAGCGGTCGGTCGTAAATACCCGACCGCGATATTCGTCCGGTATGACTCTCATCATCATTGTCTCCTGCACGCCGAACTCTGCGCCCAGCACGAGGCGACTTACGGCTACCCAAATCGCCATCAGCGCAAGCGATGGCATCAGCCCGGCCACGGCGAAGACCAATCCGTGAAGCATCAACGTCCATCCTATGAAATGCCCCGCGCGATGCTCCTGGCTTGCCCAGGAACCTGCTCTGCGCGACAGCATCATTCCAAGAAAGACGCCCGCGCCGCTTGCCGTCAGCAGCGACGCAACGACCCAGTCGCCGCGATCTCCAGCGCCCGCATTGAAGACGTGCGCGCCTATCTGGTCGAACAGGATGTTTGTCATCCCGCCGCCCGTCGCCCAACCGATGTTGACAAAGATCACTGCCCGCACAAACGGCGTCGCCCAGATGTAACGAAACCCTTCTCGCAGGTCATTGAAGAACCGTCCTTGCGTCGCTTCTGCAGGTTGTTCGCTACCGGCAA
>DATEKX010000031.1:0-6685 GCA_035277165.1 Blastocatellia bacterium
TCAGGTAGCTTCAACGGATGATGTGCTTCGAATGCGCGAGCAATGGATTCAAGTCGGGCTGATTACCAGAGACGAGATGCAGACTAGCTGCTGTTACGCTGTGCAGGATAAGACGTGGGTGAAAGACCCGGACGGCAACGAGTGGGAAGTGTTCGTAGTGCTTGAAGATCATCTGCCTGAAACCAACGCGTCCGCAAAAAACGACGCGTGTTGCGCGCCTGCCGTAAACCTGTCATCTTCAATAATTGTGTCCAAATAGATGAGGTATAGATATGCATTTTCGTCGCGCTGCCGTAATCCTTAGCCTTTTAGTTTCCGTTTCGTTTGCGCAAGACCCTTTAAAGGTCAGCCCGCAGGCATACAAGCTTCAATTCGAGAATGAATGGGTTAAAGTAACTCGCGTTCATTACGCGCCGAACGAAAAACTTCCTGCGCACGAACACACTCAAACAGCGGCGGCGTATGTTTACCTGAATGACAGCGGGCCGGTGCTGTTCAAACACGTAGGCGAACATAACTTCGCCCTTACGAGACCTGCGACCAAAGCAGGCAGCTTCCGACTTTTTCGCGCAGTTCAGGAAATTCACGAAGTAGAGAATAAGTCCGAATTGCCGAGCGACTTTCTCCGGGTCGAATTCAAAACCGAACCGAAAGACGAAAACAGCATGAGAGGTCGCTACTTTCGCGAAGACTATCCGGCGGGCGAGAATTTTCTAAAAATGCAGTTTGAAAATGATCAAATACGCGTCACGCGATTGGTTTGCGCTGCGGGCAAAAAGCTCGACGTGGCTACAAGCTCAACAGAACCGGCTCTGCTTGTAGCTTTATCTCCGGTAAAGCTCAAGCGATTAAAACTTGAGACAGGGCAAACAAAGTGGATTGACTCAAACCGGCAGGAGCAATTTGAAAACACTGGCGCGTCGCCAGCAGAGATGTTGCGTTTCGATTTCAAGACGAAGCCGCTTTCCAAAGAGGCGCTTGAAAAGAACAAGAAGCACGAGCACCAGAAGAAGTGAGATAGCTTTAACTCTGCTCGGCCATATCTATGGCTTGAAGCATCGCGCGAGCTTTGTTGATCGTCTCGACGTACTCGCTTTCGGGAACCGAATCGGCAACTATTCCAGCGCCCGCTTGAATGTAAGCGCGGCCATCTTTTGCGAAGATCGTCCGAATCGCTATGCACGAATCTAGGTTGCCTGAGTGGTCGAGGTACATCACGGCTCCTGCATAGACGCCGCGTCGGGTCGGTTCGAGCTCTTCGATTATTTCCATCGCGCGAACTTTCGGCGCGCCCGTTACTGTTCCCGCAGGAAAGCACGCCGCAAGCGCGTCGAAGCGGTCTTTGCCCGCTCGCAGCCGCGCTTTGATTCCTGAAACAAGATGCATGACATGCGAATATCGCTCGACGATCATCAAGTCCGTGACCTCGACCGAGCCATAATCCGCGACGCGGCCAAGATCGTTGCGGCCAAGATCAACGAGCATCACATGCTCTGCCACCTCTTTTTCATCAGCGCGCATCTCTTCGCCGAGCAAAAGGTCTTCGGTCTCTGTCGCGCCGCGCCGCCGGGTTCCTGCAATCGGGCGATATTCAAGCCTGCGGCCCGTTGCGCGCACCAGCATTTCAGGCGACGCGCCAAAGACGAAGCAGTCCGCAAGCTTCAGGTAAAACATGTAAGGCGAAGGGTTGACCACGCGCAGCGCGCGATAGACTTCAAACGGATGTGCGCTCAGTCCTATTTCAAATCTCTGCGACAGCACCACCTGAAAAATATCGCCCGCCGTGATGTACTCCTTGGCTTTCACAACCATCTGCTCGAACTGTTCCTTGGTCATATTCGCGCTTAACGGAATATCTTCGGAAGCCTTTCTGCGAGGCAGCGATTCTATCGGGTCTTCGAGTCGCGCGGCCATCGCTTCGATGTCATCAACCGCGCGTTGATACTCAGGTTCAAGCCCTTCGGTTTTTCCTTCTGTGAAGACATTAGCGATCAGGTGAATCTGGTGTCGAACGTGATCGAAGACGAGCACTCGTGAAAAGAACATCATCACAGCATCGTCCATTCCCAGATCATTAGAGTTATTGTCCGGTATCTTTTCAAACCAGCGCACGGCGTCGTAGCTCATATAGCCGACCGCGCCGCAGACGAATGGCGGCAAATCCGGGAGGCGCACGGGAATGTTTCGGCCTGATAGCCGCCTGAGCACCTGCAGCATTGGCGCATCGGTTTCTTCAATGCCTGCCGATGTTTCAATCGTGACCTTGCCTGCGCGGCTGCGCACGATGAATTCAGGCGCGAAGCCGAGAAATGAATATCGCGCTACTTTCTCTCCGCCCTCGACCGATTCAAGCAAAAACGAATGCGGGCTGAGGCGCTCGATCTTCAGATAAGCGGCGACAGGCGTAAGCAGGTCAGCCATCACGCGCCTGACAACAGGCACAACCGTGCCTTCATCAGCCAGTTTCAAGAACTCTTGATAGTTTTTCGGTGTGAAATCGTTCATTCAAATAGAACACAGAAAGCGTAAAGCAATAAGCAGCAACATAAATTGTTGCCGCCTGCTGCTTAAGGCTTACTGCTTTTTCGGTGATGCTCGTCGCATCAATTCGTCGCGCACATCGCTCAACTTCACGTCGCGCTCAACCATCAGAACGAGCAAATGATAAAACAGATCGGCAAGCTCCGAGATGATTTCGCGCGGCGCTTCGTTTTTCGCCGCAATTATCACCTCGCCGGACTCTTCGGCTATTTTCTTGAGAATCTTGTCCAGCCCGCTATTGAACAGATAAGTCGTATACGAGCCTTCGGGACGATTCTCATTTCGGTCGGCAATCAGGGAGTAAAGATTATGAACCGTCAGGCCGAACTCCATCGAAGCCACATCAACTAGCGACACTTCGGCCTGCGTTTTCTGTTTTTCTTCAAGCAAGCTGCTGGAAAATCGCTTGCTCGCGCTGCCGTTTTCGCGTTCGACCAGAACGATCAAAGATGCGCCATCGCCGCTGACGCGAACATCAATCAGGCGATACTGATTATTCAGGACCGTTTCCGTATCTGTCAGGAACGCGGGCTGCCCGGTCTGCAATGTCTTTGCAAGCCGCGCGCTGTCGAGATAGGAAAGCGCCATCACTTCGCGCGTGCGAGCGTCTTGCACGATGGCAGGGATCAGGCCCCGCTCGTCAAACTTCACGTTTTGAATAACCGTTTCTGTCATAAACAAACAAGCAACGACAGGAGCGTTACAGACACAATGCTATCATCTCGCAATTATTCGCAACAACACAGCATCGAGCAAGGAAGATTGTTTTGGAATTATCTGATCCCCGTGATAGATAGGCGCTGCCCGACTAAGGTCGAGTTTTTTCAATTATCTTTCGAGCGAGCCATTCACGGTCATCGCGGCGGCGGATATGGTGTCTTCGTTCATTGCCTTCGTGATCTATCCAGGTTACGCCGTCAACGATGAGCAGAGTTTGAACGTTATAACGCATTGTCCGGCGGCGCTCGGACAGGCGCCGATCCTCTCTTTTTCTTCTCTCCTCACCACTCCACGCCATCAATTGCCTTTTTGCGCTTTGGGCTTCGCTCGTTGTTTGCTGATTGCCGGAGTCTCGACCATCTTAACTTTTCGCGGCGGCCCCATCCTGTCAATGTGAAGATGCACGCCCGTCGCATAAGTATCGAGCGGCCTGCCCAGCATAGACGAGCGGGCGTTATGCGCGGCCACCCGATCCCAAGTCGAAAAATCTTTAATGCGAAGGCCGAGCGTCGAACCTGTTGAGATAATAAATTTGACCTGCTCGCGTGTCAGGTCGCGCACGCGAATATCGTAAGCGCTGCCTCGCCCGTAAAGCCGCGTATGCTCGCCGTGATCTGCGCCTGTCAGTGTGATGTCGCGACTATATTTTTCTTTGAAGGATTTGCGAAGCTCGCCGAACTTGCGTTGAAACTCAACGGCAGTGAGCGGGCCGAATCTGATGTCATCCTGACCTGCAGTGGCAATCTCTGTGCGATCATCGGCGGGACGACCGTCAAACTCCTGAGTCTTCCATAATCCTTTCGCGTTTTCAGTTGTAGGCGTAGTCTCATAGCGATTGATCTTTTCGATCAACTCGCGATAGCCGAGTCGAAGCCGTTCATCGCTTCGCACATCCATGCCTTGATCAAAGATGTAATCAATTGCCTGATTGAACTCTCGCCTTGCACATTCCATATTGCCGGACTTCATGCAGTCCTCGCCTTTAGCGAAGTGCTGACGGGCAACTGAGAGTATCTCATCCACGCTGGCACGAGTTTGCGCGCTTGCAGGAAATGAGAAAACAACCGCGACTGAAAAAATTGAGATTAAAGCTCTGAACATTGAAACTCGATTAAACCCCGACCCTTTTGTTTACTGCGCCGTGACGAGAATTCTAACAAAGCGCATCACAGATTGTAAATTCTTATAAATTAAGCAACAGAATTATATCAATTCACCGCAGAGGCGCAGAGGCTTTATTGCTCAACTTAGTTGCTGCTCAAGTTCATTTACTTCTATATCCCGCCGATGATAGCCCATGCTTTCAATCATCTCTTTAGCTGTTGTTAAGTGTTCGCGGGCTTTGTCCTGATTGCCCTGCGCCAAATAAAGCCGCGCCGATTCCAAATGATAATCCGCCAGATGTAATCCCATCGGGCCGCGAGTTGCGATGCGCAGCACTTCGGCCAAGTCGCGCCCGGCATGCGCGTAATCGCCCGTAAATCGGTGCAACTCCGCCCGCGCCAGCAGTCCAAATGGTAAGTAATCTATCGTCCCTGCTTGTCGCAGTCCATCAACGGCGTGTTGCAAAAACTTTGCCGCCTGTACTGTATTACCTTTATGTTTCTGTTGGGCTTCAAGCAGACAGGCGCGGCCCAATGAGAGGTTGTCCAGAGCATTTGTGAACAACCCTCCTTGATGTTTTGTAAATTCGAGCGTGATGACAGCACGTTCCTTCACTTCATGAACCTGTCCCTGACTAAGTAGCAGATCGCAGTATCGAAATCCCCTTAACGAATAAAGGAAAGGGAGCGTAGGTTGCAACCGCTGTTGCATTACCTCGGCTTTGCGGAACGTATCAGCAGCTTCTTTGGTATGCCCCGCCTGATGCAGCGCACTAGCTAATGTTGTTTCCTGGATCATTCGTTCAAACTCATCGCCAGTGCGATTCGCTAGTTCCACGCTTTGCCGGGCAAACCTGAGCGCCTGTTGCAAGTCACCAATGATTAGGTAGAGTTCGTTGAGGTTGCTGGCTCTGATGGCAGCGTTTTTCCAGTACCCCATTGCAATCGCCGCCTCCAATGACATCTGCAGCGGCTGCGCCGATTCCCGTAATCGCCCCATAGAGCGAAGGTCAAAGCCTGCCATACCTAGCATTAACGCTTTATCAGAATCTTTGAGCCCTGCCACTGGTTGCTCCCAGAGCACTTCAAAGAAGCCATATAATACGGTTAGATCAGCGCCATATGCGCCGAGTTGTTGCAAATTGAAATAATCATTCCCTCTCTGCATTCGCCGCCAGTAGACCTCATCAAATGCCTCCTGATACCTGCCTGCCGCACAACCATGCGACATGGCAGCATAGAGTGACGACATCTCTTTGACTGTATCAGGAAACTCCTTAGTTGTGCCTGCGAGGTGTTCGTAGAGCCGATTGTTTGCTTCGCGCCAAGTGTCAGGTCGCTCGCGTTTGAGTTGTTGTTTGAAATGCTCGCGCACCAGCGGGTGTGCATCAAGTGTGTCAGGCTCATTGGCGAGCAGTTTGATACGACGCAGTTTCGCTAATGCCTGTTGCCATTTTTGCTCTTTCAAATTCTGTAACGCTTCGGTCAGTCCCGGAATCGTAGGCGCGGCACGCAGAGCCATGATAGACGCGATTTCGGCAGGGCGATCAAACAGCCCCAGCAAACGCAGTACGGACAGTTCCACGCCTTCACCAAGCCACTTTTCATAAGCTTGCATCACTCGTTCGGCGTGGCGACCGTGCCGCTCGTCTTCTTCCAGATTCTCGATCTCATTGCGCCGTCGAATGTCGCCCGCGCAAACATCTGCCAAGTAACTTCCCAACAATGTGAGCGCCAGCGCGTGACCTCCATATTCCGTTGATGCTTGTTCTAGTTCATCGTCGTCGCCTTTAACTTTCTGCGCTCGCAAAAGCTGCGCACCTGCTTGCGGCGACAACTGATCAAGGTCATGTCGCACGACCGTGCCGTTTTCAAACTCGACGAGATCGCCGACTCGCTCGCGCGTCGAGATCACGCACAGTCCTGTTTGCTGCGCTGCTAACCCAACTAATAGCGTCTGTAATGCCGCGTCCTTTAATCGTCCTTCATATGTGCCCGGCGGATGTTGTAGCGGTTCGAGTCCGTCGAGAATCAGCAGAGTGCGAGTTTCCCGAATGTAACCCGCCAGCCGTTCGCCTTTGTCCCAAGGTGAGCCTGCCATCGGGTCTGTGTCGCCGAACCAGCGCAACGCTTGATCTATAAACAAGTCGGCAGAGGTTGCTCGTTCGCTCGTGCCCTGACTGTAAAATGACCAGGCATAGATGCGCTCTGCGCCGCGATAATTGTCCCGCGCCATTCGTTGCTTCAACCAGTGATTGACCAGCGCCGTTTTGCCTACGCCGCCCCACGCGACGAAGGCAATAATATTGATAGCGGGATTC
>DATEKX010000032.1:0-5890 GCA_035277165.1 Blastocatellia bacterium
CTTGCGCTCGAATCGGTCTTTGATTCGACCGCGCACAGCTATCTCTTCTCCGTCGCGCGCCATGCTGCGATTGATCAGATCGCTCGCCGCATGAATCCATGGGCCGAGCACGAAATTGCGCATCATTATTTGATTTGCGAGTGAGAGCAAAATCACTGGATGCGCGACCGCTTTCGCTCCGTAATAAATTGGCAATCGCTCGCCTATGCTTTCAATCAGCGTCGTATCTTTCAAATCGAGCTTTTCTCTGAGCGTGCCAAGCACACGCCCCGGCACAATTGATTCACGCGAAGCCGGAGGTCGCACGTTAACAGGCGGCGGCTCTGCTTCCGGGTAATCGTCAAGCCGCGCTTCACCAAGCCATGCAGAATCATCGTTTATGGTCGCAAGCCCTGTGGCGCACGCGATACCGTCTTCGCGCTCTGCCTTCACTGCTACTTTTATCGGGTCAGAATCGGCATCCAATTCCGTATGCGCGATAACTTCTTCGCCTTCATAAAACGGCTGATGAAATTTGACCTGCATCGATCCATGTTCGAGCCACGCGCGACCGAACTCTTCGACTATCGGAACCGTCATATAGCCATAGACAATTACGCCCGGCACCAGCCCGCCGCGAAAGCCGTAGCTTGCAGCCACGCGGTCATCGTGAATCTTGTTTTCGGACTCTGTGGCAGTGTTTCGCGCGCGAACACGGTAAGCGGGAAGCCGCTCTTTGCTATAGCTCATTTCTCTTCGCCTTCTTCTTTTGGCACCAGCTTTATAAATGCAGGCATCCGGCTGAGCGGTTTAAGGTCTTGCTCCTCGGTGATGCCGTAAGCCATCTCTTCATCAAGCTCGATTGCTTGTTTCAGCGCGATAATCGCGTCGGCCTTGCGATTCATCTGAGCAAGCGCGCAAGCCATATTATAGTGTGCTGACGAACTCTTCGAGTCTATGTTGAGCGCGGCATTGGCAGCCGCAAGCGCAGCCGCCCAGTTGCGTAATTTGCGATGCGCTTCGGCCATAGCATTGTGCGCTTCCAGGTAATCTTTCTTGATCTCTATAGCTCGTTTCAACAACGGCAGCGCGCCGCTCGGTCGCCCGTCATTGATACGCATATGAGCCATATAAAGATTCGCTTCCGCGCTTTTCGCCAGCCTTTCGGGATGCGCCGCGACCAATCCTTCAGCCGCCTCGCCCAGTTCCTTCATATAGAACCGTGTGAAGAGCGCGCCGAACGGATCGTTTTGCGTTGGGATGGCTCGCGCGCTTTCGTCTATAGTCACAAGCGCCTGATCATAGCGATGCAGTCTGACCAGCAATTCCGCCAGTTCAAGGCGGCTATCTTCGCTTCCCGGGTCGCGCTCGATTGCCGCGCGGCGCTCGGTTATTGCGTGCTCGAACTCGCTCGCCGCCTGGTACATATCCGCAAGCAAACCGTGCGGTCGCGGATCGCTCGGCTCAAGCACAATGTATCGAGCGAACAATTCGACGGCCTTCTTTTTGTCAGCCTCCTCCTTTGACACGACGTAGTGAGAGGCGAGAGAAAACAGCGCGGCAGCCAGCGGCGGTTCTTCGTTGCTCAACTGCGTCCAGAGCTTCACAGCCTCTTCGTTATCCTTGCTTTCTTCGCTTTCCATCAGGCACGTCGCTTTCAAACTGCGCAACATGCGGCTGTTCGGCTCCTGCTTGAGAGCTTGCTCTACAATTTCGAGCGTGCCGTCAGTATCGCCACTACGCATCATCATCAATGCGCGTTCGAGGTCGGAGTAATCTGCTCGAATCTTTTGCTTGCCGTCGCGGGGCGCAACTATCGCGCGGACCATCAGTCGCAGGCGTTCGCTGGCGATATGAAATTCAGTCTGCGAGTCAATCACGTCCACAAGCATCCACATATCGCCTCTGCGCGCCATCTTGATTTCCAGAAGCGATTCTTCAAGATAGTCATCCATTAGCAAAATCGCTTCGGCGCGATCTGCCGTCTTGTTCACCTTCAACACGCGCGCCTCTTCGAATTGCTCGAATAAGCCTGATAGGTGTGTGACAAGCTTTGGCCCGGCCAGCATCAATTTCTCTTGTTCCGAATCGCTCATCTTTGACCACGCGCCCGCGCCGATGTGCTCGTCTGTAAGCGCCTGAATGTCAATCGCGGTCGTAAGCGCTGTGTAATCGTTTTTGTTAACTCCCTCACAAATTTTTTCTGCCAGCAGTTGAGCGTCGCGCTGATAATCAGCCACGCCGCGCACGGCTTCCATCACTTCGATTGAGACTAAATTCAGCGAGGCATAAGCCAGCAACTCGCCCGACGCGCTTCTGACATGAGTCGCGTCAACAAAGTCCGTGCCCCATGTCGGATCAAGCTCGATCCAGCGGCCCGCATAGACTTCAACCCACGCGTGCCCGCCGAACGAGCCGTCGCCATAAGCCATGCCCGAAACGATTCGCGCGGGCAGCCCGAGCGCGCGAGCCATCGCAACAAACAACTGGCTGAACTCTAAGCAATCCGCTTCGCGTGTGGCGAGCGTGTCGGCGGCATCCGCATTATCCACTCGCTTCCATTTGAGGTTCTTGAAAGTCCAATTTGAAAGTTTGCGCGCGACGCTCCAGGCATCGCGGTCTTGCCCAGCGATCTCGCGCGCCTTTTCAATCACGTTCTTATCGTCCGAGCGAATCGCGGATGTTGGTTTGAGGTAAGGCGCAAGCTCTTGATTCGAGATAGGCAACTCGACCTTGCCGACCGATACGGGGTGGCGCGGACGCATGCTGAGAATCATCTCTTCTTCCGTTCGCTTCTCGACGTTTTGATTTTCGACCGAGAGGTCTTCTTTGATGCGATCAATTTCGCCTGCAGCTTTCGCGCGTATTCTCATTTTCAAATTTTCAATCATTCGCTGATTGGCAATCGGAACGCCGCGCGGTTCGATCATTGCGAGAGCGAGGCGATAATCTTTTGCAAGCGACGAAAGCTCTGCGACAGAGTAACGGCCTTCGCGGTCGAGCGAAACTGACATTTGCGCGCTCAGACTATCTGCCGTAGCCTTTGCGTAAAAGCTCTGGCTGTGAAATGCACGCGCGAGGGATGTGAATACGCTGACCATCTGACTTGACTCTGCGTCGTGTGGAAGACTGAGAACTTCTGCGATAGCCGCTTCGAGGTTGTAACCGCCGAACGCAATGACTCCATCTGGAGTGCGCTTTGCCGCTCGCGTAAAATCGCGCGCCTGATCGAGCTTATCTTTCGCGTTCAATCGTTCAAACGTAGCTTCGCTGCCCGCCAGAATCAAAAAGCCGTTCTTGATTGTTATAAGCACCTCAGTCGAGCCGAACTTGACGCGCGCCGGACGAGCCAACGCAGCAGCGTCTTTTCCTTCGGCAAAGGCGCGAGCGAGTTTGTCGGATTTGAGTTTGCAGAAGAAAACTACCGGCACGTCTCGCAACTCGCTTTCGGTGTCTGGAAAACCCAGAAGCGCCACGCCGCATTCAGGGCCAAGTTCAGGCAACACCTCTGTCTCTAAATCCAGCGACCAGAGCGAGGCGAACGCCTTCTTGTCATCCGCGTTGAACAATTCGCTAGACCATTCCTCGATGGCCGCCTTCGCATCCAACTGCATAAAAAAGTAAGCGAGGGTAGAACGCGGCAACAAATTGCGCGGCGCAGAGAGAGTGCCGGGATGAAACGGCACGAACGGGCGCAACCACGTGCTCTCTTTGAATGAAAAATGATAAGAATTTTCCCACGATTGATTTGAAATCTTCAGAGCGCCGCTTTCGGTGAACTTATCGTTATACGCCTTCTGCGAATACAGCGAGAGCAGATCAAACGGATCGCTCACATAAATTGCGTCGCCGCCGCTGGCTGCCGCTCGCTTGAAATCCGAATTGTCGGCAAGCAACGAGCGGTTGTTTGACAGTCTGGTCAGCGCGTCGCGCAGCGAATGCATGTCGGGCGCAAGCAACGCGGAGTCTCCGACATAAGCCAGATAAACAGGGTCGTTTGTCGTGTACCCTTTTCTGATTTCGAGCCGATGGATGATTTTTACAGGATAGCCCATGCACTGGTCGTGACTAATAAAACTGAAGCCCAGGCTCGGAGGCTCTTTCGGCGATTTTTTTGGCGACGCAGTATCGCTTTTGAGAAAAGTGTAGGCGCTGTATGGAAGAAAGGCGGGCACAAGACCGATGAAGCGCGTGCCTATCGAGACATAGTTCGTAAGGTTTGCGAAATCTCCGAACTGTCTTTGATAAATCGTGAGCACACGCTCGAACCTTTCGCGGTCGCTCACGCGCATCACAATTGCTCTGCGCGTTGCAGCAGTAGTTCCGCGCGGCGCGGCTTCGGCAGTCCAGCTTGCAAAAGCCATAGGCGCGTTCATCTTTATTCCGAGATAGTCGAGCGTGGAGTTGTCGGGCGGCACGCCAAGAAACTGAGCTATCTGCGCTTTGAAAAAGCTCGTCATCAAAGTCAGGTCGGCCTGACTGCGCGGCGTTTCCATTTGAAGCCCGGTCAGAGCATCGCCCAGTTTGTTGAACGCCGATGCAGGGTCGGGCAGCGCGGCATAAAGCGTGACGTTTGATGGAAAAATGTTTTCGCCGAGCGGCGCGACCTCCGACCGTTTCGCGTTTTGTTGATTGGCAGATTGAGAATCGGTTGCCGCGTCACTGCTCGGCATTTCAAACTCGTCGCGCGCGAACCGAATCCACGCCCAATCGACAAGTTGTTTATCTTCCAGAGCCTGCTTGATTATCTGTTTGCGCGCGTCGCCTGTAGCAGTGGCGAGTTGATCGCGCACGCGAATTTTTTTGATCGTCCTGCGGAGTTCTTCGGCCACGTACTTGTTAACGCCTCTGTTTTCAGGTTGCGAAGTCGAAGATGTTTTTTGCGCGCTCGATGTTTGAGCGCGACGCGGGTTGACAGTCGCCTTTAATTCAGTCGAAAGCTTTTGCGCGCGATCTTCTATGCGGGCGATGTCCGCTGATGTAGCCGATTCGGCGAGGCTCATTGCAGCAAACCATTGCACGCTCAGGTTCGTTGAATCGAGCAGTTTCAGCAAAGATTCCACCGGCAGTCGTTCGCGGCGTTCGCGCGCGTTTTCCAAGGCTGTGATAATCGCGTTATCGTCGCGCGAAGCGATTATCTCGTCAATCGGCATCTTGAAATCGGCAGCCGGAATGCCGCGCAGCAGGATGATTGCAAGCAGTTGCTCGTCAATTCTGTTGACCATCGTAAAAATTTCCGGCTTAACGGCAGGCATTCCGGGTGCCTTGACAGTAACGCGCGGCAGTTTACTTTTGCGCGGCAGCGGAGGAGGAGGAGGAGGCGGTGGGCCAGCAATCCTGATCGGCTTCAAGTGGTTGAAGAGCCCGGCAATAATTTCAATTCGCGTCTTCTGATCAACCAGCGAAGCGATGCGCAATGTCTTTATAAAATTAAACGGCTGCCCGTCGCTCGTTTGATTGCGAATCCACGAGGCCAGGTCGAGTTTCAAAGCAAGCAACGCTTTCGCAGCGCGTTCAACGACTAAAGCATCCGGGTCGTTGAACGCTTCAAACAAAAAATCTTTGAGCGTCAGGTTGCCGCTGAGACCGATTGCCTCGATTGCGGCGGCGCGAACCATAGGTCGCGGGTCTTCCGTCAAATCCAAGACTGCATCGGGCGATTCGACAAACATCCGTGCAAGACTCGCTACAGCCTTTCGGCGAGCCTCGGCATCAGTGCCGTCAAGCGCAGGGGCGAGCAGAAGCGCTTCATCAATTCTTCCCGGCTTGTCGGCTTTCAATGTTGCTGCGCGCAACTGATCGAGTTTCGCCATGTCGCCGAAAATAATTGCCGACTGCACTACAGCTTTGAATTGCGGTTCGACCGCGCTGACCTGAGCGGGCGGCGCAAATAACATGAACGTCACGGCGC
>DATEKX010000033.1:0-3571 GCA_035277165.1 Blastocatellia bacterium
CGTCGAGCAGGTTCGTAAGCTCGCGCAGTATGCGGCTCTTGGCCTGGCCGCGCAGTCCCAGCAGTATGAAGTTATGGCGCGAAAGAATCGCGTTGACGATCTGAGGAATTACCGTGTCGTCGTAGCCTACTATGCCCGGAAATGCGTTCTCGCCTCGTTCGAGCTTGCCCAGCAGGTTCCTGCGCATCTCGTCTTTTATCGAAGAACCGAGCAAGCGTGTTTCATTAAATTCGGATGATTTCAATTCGCCAATGGTACGTGGCTTCTGCATGAATGATTACCTCGAATCTTGTCAGGGAAAATGACCGAGCGCATTTACTGCCCGTCTAGAAACTGTAGCGGCACACAGGCTGACAGGCAAGCCCTGCAGGCTCAAGTGTAGGGGCAGGGCTTGTCCCTGCCCGGATGGCCGACAGGCCATGACTGTCATCGCGCTTCGCGCGATCCGGGCAGGGACAAGCCCTGCCCCTACCATGATCATCAACCGACCTTGCAACCGACCTTGATCTCAGCGTTGCCTTATTAGCCCCAACGGGAAGTTGATGTAGCCCTCAGGCGTATGAGTGATGGGATGCTGCGCTCCGTTGGTTAATTGCGGCACCATCTCTGACACGAAAGCATCAAGTTCTTTCATCGTTATCTTGCCGTCTTTGATGAGGTCTGCTTTCCCGCCGAGTCCTTCTATCAACGCATAGGTGAAGGCCCCGTGCCCCCACTTCTCGCTCTCCTGAGAAAGCTCTTGCCCTCGACTCGAAGTAAAGACAACGGCGTTTGCTTCCTGTAGCTCTTTGACAAGGCGGTCGTTGTCAACGGAGCGAGTCTTTTTGCCGCTCACTCCTTCCGAGTGACAGGCGTCAACAAAGACAATCACCTTAGCAGGCAAATCAAGCGTCGCTTTTATATCTCGCCACGATATGGCTTTTGATCTTCGCAGTGTGCCGTCTTCGGTCAATGCCGCATCAGTCGGCAGGAAATAGAATTCGCCGCGCTCGTCGTTGACTCCATGACCTGCGATGAACAGCACCACTACGTCATACTGCCCGGCCTTGCTCAGAAAACTGAGACTGTCGAGCACGTTCGCATAGTTCGGCTTCAAATCCGTTTTATCGCTGATGAGCAGCGTATTGACTTTGCTGAACAGCAATCCCTCCTGCCGTTTGAATGCCTCCATTATTGCGCCAGCATCGGCGGCAGGAAATGCGAGCGAAGTGATTCGCTTGTCTTCATATTGATTCACGCCAATGGAAAGCAGCCACAGTTTTGGAAGCATCTCATTGCCCTGCGCGCCGGAAACGCTTTCGGGGCCGAACACGCGAACCGTTCGCTTGCCGTCCGAGTAGCCGTTGAAAGCGACTACTTCGATCACGTTCTCTCCTCTTTCGAGCGTGATCGGCATCTTCGCGTCCAGTGACCTGTTTCCTTCCGGCACCTTCACAGCAAGCCCGCGATCACTGGCGGTCACAAGTCTGCCGTTAATGTAGACCTTCACGCTCTTGATGGTCTGACTGCGGTCTTCTATGAATATAGAAATCTCTGTCTCAGTCGAATTAAACTTCTGGCCTTCTTCAGGCGATTTGATTACTACGAAGGGAGGCTCGGCCACATTCATCGAAGGCGCAGGTTTTTCCGCAGGCGCGCCAGCAACTATCTGTCTGCGCAATGCCGATTCAAGCGCCTGCGGTTTGTAGAACACATGGCGATATTGATCTATGCCATAGACGTTGTCGCCTACGCGCACGTTCAGGTATTTATCGCCGCTGGCTGAAGAGTTGTAATATCCTTCGGGAGTGACGGCAATCCATTCTCTATCGGTGAAACCTATCAGCTTTGCGACCTCGCGACCTGTAGCGATGTTCCAGATTCGCGCCGTTGTATCCTGGCTTCCTGAAAGCGCGTACTGGCCGTCGGGCGAGAAGACGGCTGAGAAAACATCATTCAAATGCCCTTCAAATATTTTCACCTCGCGTCGGCTTGCCGCGTCCCAAAGCCTGAGCGTGTTGTCTATATGTCCAGATAGAACGTATTTTCCATCAGCAGAAAAGGCGACCGAATGAGCCAGTACCAAATTGCTCTTGAAAGGCAGTTCCTCTTCTCCCCTATCCGCTTTGAACATTCTGAGAGTGCGGTCACGACTGCTTGAGATTATGTGTTGGCCGTCAGGAGAAAAAGCGGCGGCGATAATTGTGCCCGGAATTTTTAATCGCCATATCTCCGCGCCTGTTTCTGCATTCCATAATTTAATGACGCCGCTCAGAGGCGCTCTCTGCCCGCCATCTGCCGGAGGGATTGGTTCCATGCCTCCCGAAACAACGTAGCGGCCATCAGGTGAAAAAGCTACAGCGTTCACTATTCCTGAATGGCTTGCGAATCGGCCCGTCTCCCTTTGAGCAGCGATGTCCCATAACTGGAGCGAGTTTTCATGAACGCGCGATCTGGGGTCTCCGCTTCCTGAAACGACGTAGCGGCCATCGGGTGAAATTGCCATCGAGTTTATAGCGCCTGCGCGCCCCGAAAATCTCTTCGCAGTTTTTGCAGTGGCCATTTCCCAGACTCTTATAGTCCCATCCGCACTGCCCGACAGCACAGTTGTTTTATCAGGAGAGAAAGCAATAGATCGCACCTGATCTGCGTGGCCGAGGAACGTTCTTATCTCTCTTCCTGCGGCGGCATCCCACAGCTTGAGCGTATTATCCACGCTTCCCGTCAGGATATAACGACCATCCTGTGAGAAGGCAACGGCCCTGATGCCTTTTGCATAACCGCTGAAACTTCTTATCTCCGCGCCTGAACCTACGTCCCATAGCTTGAGCGCGCCTTCGTCGCCGCTCGATAGGAAGTATCGCCCGTTTGGAGAAAAGACGAGACAATGAACAAGCATCGAAGCGCCTGCAAATGATCTTATCTCGGTTCCTGTGGCGACCTCCCACATCCGAATCATGCTCGCAGTGTTTTTTCTTGAAGGGTCATTCCTGAGCGGTTCAAGGCTCGCTGATAGTGCGTATCGGCCATTGGGCGAAATAGCGACAGAAGTTATGCCTGACAGGTGATTCGTGAATGTACGCATACGCTGCCCGGTCGCAATGTCCCAAAGCATGCAGGTTCTGTCGCTGCTGCCCGACAGCGCATAACGGCTATCAGGCGAAAAAGCCACAGAAGAGACTGTCTCTCTATGACCACTAAATGTTCTCATCAGCGTTCCATCAGGAACAGCCCAGAGCTTGACGGTGAAATCCCGATCTCCTTTGCCTCCGCCGCCCGACAGCGCATAGCGACCATCAGGCGAAAAGGTAAGTGATGCGATGTAGCTCACTTTTTCCGCAAATGTTCTCAGCTTGATTTTGTTATATATGCTCCATAGCTCAAGCGTTCCATCTCTGGTTGCTACCAGCGCGTATTTGCCATCGGAAGAAAACGCCATGTCGCTCGTGCCGCGTTGAGAAACGGTCAACGAGCCGACTTCAGCGCCGGAAGAAATATTCCAGACCTTGATGGTGTTATCGAAACTGCCTGACAGCATATAACGGCCATCAGCCGTAAAAGCCGCGGCGCAAACAGGCAACGTGTGTCCGGC
>DATEKX010000034.1:0-3956 GCA_035277165.1 Blastocatellia bacterium
ATAGAGTCACTCGATATGAGCGACCACGCCAATGTCGCCAGCAAAATTTTCCTCAACGAAGAAAGCGAACTTCGCTCAGGCTGGCGCATTCTGATTTTCTTTATCCTTTTCTTGTTCGCAGCGATTCTAATCAACACACTGCTTGACGGGATCGCATCGGTTTTTCCGCCGCTAGGCAACCTGCTGCGCGCGCCTGATATTGAAGAAGGAGCCAGCGCGCGCGTTTTCGTTTATCACGTGCTCGGACAAATAACGAATCTCGCGGCTGCGCTCATAGCGACGGCTTTAAGCGCGCGACTGCTTGAACACCGCAGCCTCGCTTCGGTCGGCTACAAATTGCATCGCAGGTGGACGGGCGACTTCGCGTATGGCTCTTTGATTGGGGCGGCGTCGCTATCGCTTGCGGTTGGGATTGAGGCAGCGGCGGGCGCTGTAAATTTCGACGTTCAGACGCGAGACGGCAGGTTTCTGATAAGAGCTTTCGCGCTTTTGTTTTGCTTCTTTCTGATAGCGGGCGCGATTGAAGAATTGCTCTTTCGGGGATTCGCTTTTCAAGCGCTGATTCATAATATTGGCCCGTTTGCGGCAATCGCTTTCACGTCAATCCTTTTCGGGTTGGCTCATTGGCGCAACGATAACGCGACGATTTTTTCAACTATCAACACTATTCTGGCTGGCGTGTGGCTCGGCATCGCTTACCTGATGACGCGCAGCCTGTGGCTCGCGACCGCGTTGCACTATTCCTGGAATCTAGTGATGGTGTTTGTCTTTGGCTTGCCGGTGAGCGGCATTACAACATACAGCCATCTTGCATGGCTCAACGGGCAGACTGGTTCTACGGCATGGCTGTCGGGTGGAGACTATGGGCCAGAGGGCGGCGCTGCCGTTACGATTGTTCTGATCATCTCGACGCTCGTAATCTGGAAGGGCAGATTGTTCGCGCCTTCCGAAGAAATGATTGCAGCAACAAGACACGGCAGTATTGCAACAAACAAGGCAGAAAATCCTCCGCCCGGCGACCAGTAGTTCTTGCTTTCCTCTTTCGATTTTGTTAAAACCACAGCCCGTAGAGAGCTTCTACAACTCAACCGTCGTTTCAAATGAATTGGCCCAGCAGGTGTGAATGCGCGGACTGAATTGCGCATTCAGCAAATTAAAAAGAGGAGATAAAAGAATGAACTTAGTCGAGCGCGCACAGAAAATATTATTGCAGCCCAAACAAGAATGGTATGTGATACAGCAGGAACCGACTACACCTGCTCAATTGTATCCCGGCTACATCATTCCGCTTGCTGCCATCGGGCCTGTAGCTTCGATTATCGGATTGGCAATCGTAGGAGTTCCTACGGTTCTCGGCAATTACAGGATTTCCATTCCTTACGCGGTTATCATAGCTATAATCGCTTTTGCGTTGGAACTCGCCTCTGTCTATGTAGTGGGTTTGGTTATAGACGCGCTGGCTCCGAGTTTCGCTTCGCACAAAAATTTCTTTCAGGCGTTCAAAGTTGCGACCTATTGCAGAACTCCGGCATGGATCGGAGGCATCTTTAGCCTGATTCCATCGCTCGGTCTTTTAGGCGCGCTGCTGGGTTTATACGGAATATATCTTCTCTATCTGGGTTTGCCCCCTCTGATGTACACGCCGCCGGATAAAGCTGTCGGCTACACAGCGGTCGTCATCGTCGTTATGATAGTTTTATTCATCATAATCGGGGCGATCATAGGCGCAATAACCACTGCGCTATTGACCAGCGTTCGCGCTTTCTAAAAGCACCATCCGGTTTATCTATCAGCCGCGAAGCGATGAGTGAATTTCCACTCATCGCTTCGCGCTTTCTGTATTGATGAAATCGAGAGCCGAATGCGGATTGAGCTATAGCTTGAAGACTTTCAACAGCAGCGCGGCTATGCCAAAGTAGAAGAAGAAAGTAATTATATCCGTAAAGGTCACAACGAAGACCGACGAAGCAAGCGCAGGGTCTACTCTGAACCGTTTGAGCAGCACGGGCGTCAGAGTGCCCAGTGTGCACGCCACCAGCAGGCTCAAAATCATAGTCAGCCCAAGCACTACGCCCAGCGCCAGACTAAACCACAAAGCGATTATCCCGCACACGCTTATTCCTATCACAAGCCCGTTGACCAGTCCCACGAGCGCTTCTTTGAGCGTCACTCGCCAGCGTGTTTCCCAACTTACTTCGCCAAGCCCTATCCCGCGAACTACTACCGTCATTGTTTGAGTTGCGGCGTTGCTTCCCATGGTGGCTACGACCGGAATCAATATCGCAAGCAATATCGAATTCTGATTCGCAGGCAACAAGAATCGCACTATTGCAACCGCTATCAGCGCGCCGCCAAGCGATACCATCAGCCACGGCAAGCGCCTGCGCACAGAGTTCATCGCAGAACCTAATGCGCGATCATCCGCTTCGACGCCCGCAAGCGCATATATGTCTTCCGTAGCCTCTTCGCGCATGACATCAATGATGTCGTCAACCGTGATGATGCCTACGAGTTTGTTTTCCTGATCCACGACCGGCACTGCCAACAGGTTGTACGTAGCAACCTGGCGCGCGACCTCTTCCTGATCCGTGTCTGTTGTTACCTTGATGACATCGCCGATCATGATTTTGCGCAGCGGAGTCGAGGGTGGATTTAAAAGCAACTGGCGCAGGCTGACAACGCCGAGCAGGTGATTGCGCGAATCAACTACGTAAATATAAAAAGCCATCTCGAATTCTTCCGAGCGGCGCTGTAAAGCTGTGACGGCTTCCGATACGGTCAGGTCTTCATCGAGCGCAAAATAATCGGGCGTCATTATGCGCCCCGCCGTTTCGTCCGCGAATCCCAACAGTTCGTTCACAACGGTCGAGTGCTCAAGCTTCATCGTATCGAGCAGTTCATCGCGCAACTCTTCGGGAATTTCGGCTACAAGAAGCGCAGCGTCATCCGATGGCAACTCTTGAAGCAGGCGTGTGACATCTTCGCGGTTGAGTGTTGTGAGCAGCGAGACTGCGCCATCGGTCTCCATTTCCGACAATGTTTCGGCGGCTTTGGTAAGATCGTGGCGAACGAGCGAGTCGAATATGGTTTCGCGTTCGTACTGCGGAATCTGCGAGATGATTTGAGCTATGTCAACGGGGCGAAGCTTGGTCAGCAAGTTGACGGCGTTCGACATTGCGCCACGTCGAACCAGACGACTGACAGAATCCATCACTAGCTTGAGCCGCTGTTCCTGCATCTGAATCGTCTCCGCCGATAAACATAGTAGTTGAAAAGTCTGAAGCTTTTTCCTGCACGAATTGAAGACTAACTTTTATAGCACAGCCGGTAGTAAAGGAAAAAGTAAAACAGCAAATATCTCTGCGCCCTCTGCGCCTCTGCGGTGAACAGGCCCTTCAGCTTGCGTTAGATCGAATCAACCTGCACAATCAAGAGTCCCGTATGGCTTATCTCAAATCGGATTTTTTTGCGCGCGACACGCTTTGCGTATCACGCGACCTTATCGGCTCAATACTTGTGGTCGGCCAGTGCGAAGGCCGCATCGTAGAAACGGAAGCCTATACGACAGACGCGGCATCGCATTCCGTCACGCGAAGCAAGCAAGCTGCGGCTATGCGCGAAACGTTCGGCCATGTTTATGTATACCTGATTTATGGAATGTACTATTGCTTGAACGTCACGACGGAACGCAATGGCGTTGGCGCTGTGCTGATTCGCGCCGCCGAGCCTGTGCGCGGAATTGATGTGATGATAGAGCGGCGCGGCACGAACGACGTAAAAAAACTTGCGAGCGGACCGGGGCGACTTGCGCAGGCATTTGAAATTGATATGAGGTTGAACGGCTTGCCTCTTGGCCGCGAGATCAAAATCAAAGAACGCCGCTCGGAGCCCGATATTTCTACAAGCACGCGAATTGGAATAACTCGCGCTGCCGATCTTGAATGGCGATTTTATGA
>DATEKX010000035.1:0-4758 GCA_035277165.1 Blastocatellia bacterium
AACTTTGACAAGGCAAGCGCCGTCTATCAGGGAAAGAATATAGGAAACATCGAATCGGCTCTGAGCGGCGTCGTGTTGTATGACGACAAGAACCCTGCCGCTCAACGCATTGATAAGTTAGAGTTCACATTCAATTCTGATGTTGGCAAAACGATAGCAAAGGGCAATATCGAAAGTTTTGTTCCGCTGAAATACAATCTCAGCGAGCTAAAAACGACGGCATATCTCGGACAAATCTCAAGCGTCTTTGCGCCCGAACTTGCGATGAAAGGCGATGTGGGTTTTGAAGGCACTGCAACCGGAACAGACGCGAATTATCAAGCAGAAGGCTCGCTCACTTCCGATTCGCTCGCCGCTAAAAACATTCAAATCGCGGGATTGAAGGTTGATGTCAACGTCAAAGGCACGGGCGCGGATTATCAAGCGACGGGCGATATAGAATCGAGTTCGATCATCGCGGAAGGCATTCGCGTCACCGGCATTCATTTGAAGACTGATGTGAACGGCAAAGGCGACGAATACGACGCGACGGCTGATCTTTCAACGGGGACGGCCAGCGGGCGCGGCGTTCAAATAGGTTCCATTCGTTTGAGCGACGCGACCATCAAAGGCAAAGCCGATGATTTCGGCGCGAGCGCATCGCTCAGTATCCCCGCGCTCAAGAGCGACGTTGTGACAGTCACAGGGCTTCGCGGTCGGCTCACGGCTGATCGAACGAAAGCGAGCCTCGAACAATTCACGGCAGGCGCGCTTGGCGGCAACGTCAGCGGCAATGCGACCGTTGCTTACGGCGGAGGCACATCGTCGGTTGATGTTCAATTCAAATCCATTGATCTGGATCAAGCGGCAACGGCTGCCGCTCAGAAAGATGTAAAGATTCGCGGCACGGCGAACGGCTCCGCGCGACTGGCGTTTGCAGGTTTGAATTACAAAGCAGCGACCGGTCGAATCGAAACGACGTTCGACGCATCCATTTCGCCTCCCTCATCAGATGTCGAAAGTTTGCCGGGACAGGGGCAACTCAGCCTCGTCGCAACTGGCAACGGCTTCAACGTCGAACGCGCATTCATTCGCTCTCAAAACAGCGAGATAACGGCGACAGGCACGGTTGGCTGGAACGGCGCGGCGGCTTTGAATGTTGACTTCAAATCGCAGGACATGGCCGAAGTGCAGCGCGTGCTTGATGCGTTCGGCTTCATCCCCGATGACATCAAAGAGAAATACGCAGTCGCTGTCAGCGGGCCGGGCGAATTCAATGGCCGCGTCGAAGGCAAAGTCTCTGCTCCTTCTGTTACGGGCCACGTAAAACTGACGAACATCGAAACGAAGAAGGATGAAGTAACCGATGAAGGCGGGCGGCAGGTCGGCTCGTTTGAAAGTGACATCGCTTATTCGCCATCGCTGCTCAAATTAGATAACGCTTCGCTTGTTCGTGATGACGGCTCGCGCGCAGATTTCAGCATCAACGCGCCGCTCGATAAAAAAGATGCCATCGCAATCAAAGCGAATGTTCAGAACTTTGATCTGCCTACGATCATTGGCGCAGCCTCGCCCAGCTTTGCAGACTTTATAGGGCGCGGCACGGTCAGCGGCGTGATTGACCTCAGAGGTCTTCCCGGCCCGCGAACCATTGAAGGGACGGCGAAGATATCGCTCAACGCGGGCGAGTTCAATCTGCCTGCGACCGAAGAAGGGCAAGATGTGAAGCAGGTCAGTGTGCCTGAGTTCACGGGCGACATCACGCTGGCAAACAGCGAATTGAATGTGCAGAACATGCGTATGCGAGTCGGCGACAGCGACATCAAAGGCGAAGGCCGGTTCAACCTTGACACATACGCTTATTCGGTCAACGCAGAAGGCAAGAATATTGATCTGGCGCAGGTAGCCAGCGCCGCGTCTGAAGGCTTAGTGCTTGCGGGCAAGGCCGACGTGAACATCACTGGGCAGGGCAAGTGGGGCAGCAACGATGACTGGTCCGAGCTTAACCTGAACGCGACCATTCAAGGTCAGAACGTTTCAATCAACGGGCGCGACGTTGGCGATGCGAAGATCGTCGCGTTCACTGAAAGCGGATTGCTGAAGGTTGAAGCGACGGGCAATGTGCTTGATCAGCCGCGCACGCTTGCCGCGACGATTGATCTGCGCGACCGGAAGAATTATCCCATCAATGCGAGCGTCGAGTTCACGGACACGGACATAGGCCCGTATCTGGCGTTAGTCGCGCCGGAACTCGGAGGCATATCAGGGCGCGCGACAGGCTCGATAAAATTGAACGGGCCGTTGCTCGACACAGACCGCATACAGGCCGTCGCAAACTTGAGCAAGCTGGAATTCGGCGGCGCTATCAACGAGCGACAGCGTTACACGATCAGCAATCAAGGCGACATCATTGTAACCGCCAGCCCTCAAGGCATCACGCTCAATCGCGTTCAGTTCGTCGGGGATGGAACCAGCATCACGCTCGAAGGAAGCCTCGCGCGCGACGGGTCGAAATCGAACCTTGCGCTCAATGGTGAATTAAATCTCAAACTGCTCTCTTCGTTCACTTCTACGGTATTCACAACGGGCATAGCGAAACTCGATGCCTCGATAGTCGGCCCGCTCGACGCGCCGCAGTTGCTAGGCGTGGCGACGCTCAAAGACATCGGCGTGCGCGTCGTTGAAGTTCCGCTTTCGATAGCGCGCGGCAACGGGCAGATACGGTTCACATCGAATCAGGCAGTGATTGAAAACTTCACAGCGTCTTCGCCCGGCGGCGGAACTATCTCTGCTCAAGGCGGCGCGGCGCTCGTCGGATTGGTTCCCGACCGCTGGCGCATCGAAGTCAACGTAGATCAGGTCGGCATGGAATATCCGCGCGATACTCAGACAGTGATTGACGCCGATCTTGCGCTCAGAGGCAATCGCAAGGCTCAGGTAGTGACGGGCAATATCGAAATTCGACGCGCGTCATACACGCGAGAGTTGACGATAGAAGAATTGATTGGCAGCGGAGGCCCGTTAGCGCCTGAATTCTTTGACGTGGGGCCGGGCGGCGGCGGCGGGACTTCGGGGCTTGCAACGACGCTCGATCTTCGCATCACAGCCGACAACACATTGAGCGTGAAAAACAATCTGGCAGATGCGGTCGGCAGCGCTTATCTGAATGTGCGAGGCTCAACCGACGCGCCTCTGATTTCAGGCCGCGTGCTGTTTTCGCGAGGCACTGTTGAATTTCGCAGAGGGCGATTCGAGCTATCAAGAGGGCTGATAACTTTGCCGCCCGGTCGCAACGCCGATCCGGTTCTGGATATTCAATCCGAAGCCGACATCAGCGGCTATCACGTGACGGTAGCCTTCAGCGGCCCGATGGCGAAATTGCAGACGACTGTTCAATCAGACCCGCCTCTGCCCGAAGTTGACATCATCTCGCTCGTGCTTACGGGCACCGTATCGGGCGAAACTACGACCATCGGCGCAGCAACTCAAACGGGACTTGGCCTCGCGCAATCACTGCTATCGGCTTCGCTTTCCGAGCAATTGGAAAAAGGCACGCAGCGATTGTTCGGCTTGAGCCGATTCTCGATTGACCCGTTGCTTGTTGGCCGAGGCAACGACCCGACCGCAAGAGTCACAATCGGGCAGCGCATCACAAAAGATTTGACCGTGACCTATTCGCAGAACCTGACGAGCGGGCCGTCAGGCATAGAGCGCGTAGTGCTAGTCGAGTATCGTTTGAGCAACAGGTTTTCAGTTGTCGGCTATCGCAATGAGCGTGGAGAGCTTGGATTCGATGTGCGATTGAGAAAAAGGTTTTAAAGACTACAGTTATCGATGCTGATTAATAGAAAAACAAAAGTCTCGAAAATAATCTGGCGCGCGCTTTTGTCATCTGTAATGTGCCTTTTGCTTTTCGTCTGCGCTCAAGCGCAGATAAGCGATTATCTCGGTCGTCGCGTGACGAGGGTGAGTGTAGAGATTGACGGAGCGCCCGGCAGCGCTGCCACAGAGATGCGCTCGCTGATTGATGTCGCGCCGGGACAGGATTATTCACCTGTTCGCATCCACGATTCGCTTGTCAGGCTGTATCGTTCGGGGCTGATAAGCGGGGCGCGAGTCGAGGCCGCGCCCGACGCATCGAATGGCGTGGCGCTGCGGTTCATCGTCAAACCTCAAGCGCGCATAGACAGCGTAGAGTTTGAAGGGACTACGATTTTCCCTGTCGTCGAACTCAGGTCGCGGCTCAATCAACTAGACATCGGCGAGCGACTCTCAGCAGGCGCGGTCACTCGCGGGTATGGCGAGTTGATCGCTTATTATTCTGCGCGCGGCTACTACAAAGCGCAAATAACGCCTGAGATTCGGCTCGACCCGACAGGCACGCGCGCGACTGTGGTTTATAAGGTCACACCCGGCGAGCAGGCTCGCGTGTCGAAATTCGATATTGAAGTAAAAGGTGCACAGATAGACCTGTCCAAGATTCCGCGCCCGATTGTCGTCGGCCAGCCTTTCACTCAATCTTCTGTGCAAGATGTGATGGATCGCGTTCGTGATGAATATCTCAAACAGGATTATCTGGCGATTCGCGTCAGCCAGAACATCACGCCCGATACGGAACACAACACGGTTGCCGTAACCATCAACGCCGAAACAGGGCCGAAGATTGCAGTCGAAGTGCAGGGCCTTACCATCAATGACAAGGATAAAAAGCAAACGCTGCCGTTTTACAAGCAGGGCGGCATTGATTCATTCGCGCTGGAAGAAGGCGCGCGCCGCCTG
>DATEKX010000036.1:0-3275 GCA_035277165.1 Blastocatellia bacterium
ATCTTCCGCACGCGATGATTATTCGTGTCGGCCACGAGCAGGAATCTGCCGTCGGCAGAAAGCGTAATGCCTGTCGGCGTATTGAAGCGCGCGTTTCCGGCTACGCCGTCGGCGAATCCCGGAACGCCGTTGCCCGCGATAGTTTCTACGACGTTCTGCCTTATGCGACGAATCACGTGGTTGCCCGCGTCCGCCAGATAGATGGTTCCGTCAGGCGCGACGAGGATGTCGTCAGGCAAACGGAAATTGGAATCGAGCAAGCTGCTGCTGCGGAAGCCGCTAAGCCCGCGTCGAGTGCTGTTGAATTTCTTCTGCTGGTCCTCGTCCGTTATCCTGTCGGAACTGCCAGCGAATGTATCAACCGTCACAGTACCGCCCGTTCGAATGATGCGACGCACTACGTTGTTGCCGTTTTCTGTGACGTATATCGTCCCGTTTGAATCCACAGCGATTCCGTTCGGGAATGAAAAAGCCGGAGCGCCAGCCCCATCAGCGCTATCTTTGTAGCCTTCCTGACCGCCCACAATCGTGCAGACCTCGCCCGTATCCGGGTTGACCGTGCGAATGGCATGATTCTGCTGGTCCGTGACATAGAGCAATCCGTCAGGGGCTAACGTAATTCGACGCGGCCTTCTAAATTCCGCGTCAACGCCAGCCACGCAAGTCTCTGTATTGAAGCCGTCGCGCAGGTTTCCAGCCAGCGTGCTTACCGTCACATCAGGCACAACTCTGAAGGTGAAGGTCGCCGTAGTGTTGCCGTCTTCATCTTTGACCTGAATGGTGTGTGTGCCGACAACGCTGAGCAGTTCTTTGGGCACGCGAACCGTCAAACGTCTTTTCGTATTGCCCGTGATCTTTGCTTCTTCCCCGTCAATAAAGGCTGTGGATTTGCCGCTGAAATTAGCTCCAACGATGTCAATCGTCTCGCGGTTTTCGCCCTGTCTGATCAACAGAGGAGCTATGGTGAAAATGAAAGGCTCTTCCGTAGGCGTAACCGCGATGATTTGATCTTCTGACTGAATGCCGTCTTGATCAATGCGCAGAGTTAACTGAGCGGGCGCGGTAAAAAAGCTGGCCGGTATCGTAGCTTCCAGGCGCTTTTTCACAGGCTCAGTCGGAAGCGGAATCCCGTTGACGACTATGACTGCGCCGGGTTTAAAAGTGCCGAATACTTTCAGAAGCGTATCTTCCGAGCCGACTTCGATTGTGTCAGGATCAAACGAGCTTATATTGGCAGGGCGCGGCACGATGAAAAAGATTTCGGTGTTCGAGAAATTATCATCCTTATCGCGCAAAGTTATGGGTATGCGCGCTGGTTCGTCAACCATGCCTGCCGGAATTCGGATCTGTATGTTGCGGTCGTCTATAACCTGGAAAGCCGTAGGCTTGCCCCAGACAAAAACTTCGTCGGTATCGCTGAGACCTTCGCCTGTTACGAACGGAAGAAATACGAGGTTGCTGTCTTCCTGAACGGAATTCTGCGGAAGCCGAATAATCAAATCGGGGTCTGTTGGTCGGACTGAAAGCGTGAGCGTTTCAGTCGTCGTGCCGTCGGGGCTCATCGCCTGCACAGTGTGTTCACCGACATTTGCGACTACCGAAGCATCAACTTCGGCCAGCAGTATTTTGCCATTCTTAGTGCCACGCGACGAGGCAAGGGGCACGCCATCAAGCAAGATCTTCGAGCCTGCTGCGAAATTCTTACCCTCTAATTTGATAGTAAATGTGGGAGCGCCTGCGCTGATTTTGTCGGGCCGGACGCGATTGAGTTTAGGCGCTGCTTGCTGCGCATGAACTGTTGCCCTCGGCTGTAGTTCGGGCAAAAAAACCAACGATAGAATAAAAACTGCTGCCAATGAATATACGACTGCTTTCTTCATTACGTCTTTCTCCTTGCTGCCTTCACGCAACCCGACCTCACGTTTGCCGAGCTTAACAAATTATTGATTCGGCTGAGATACAGACTGCGCATCAAATCCCTTCACCCTATTTGCTCGATACTTGTTTCGCCATACAATAGAAACCGCGCAGAGCAAAACCTTGCAATGTAAAACCTGCGAAGACTGCGAGACATCCTCGATGTATTGCCCTTGAGAGGTTAATCAGCGACTGAAAATTATAACCAGCGCCGCTCGCATTTCACAAGATCAATTCTAGAAAGACTTTTTGGAGGCTGGCGCTTCCGAGGTTAGAATATTTATTTTAAGGAGGGCCTCAAGTTGAAAATAAAGCGACTGGGCCGCACTGGTCTGAAGGTAACCGAAGTCTGTCTGGGCACGATGACCTTCGGACACCAGTGCGACGAGCAAGCTTCTTTCCGTGTGATGGACGAAGCGGCAGCGGCGGGCGTCAACTTCATAGACACAGCCGATGTGTACCCGGTTCCCGTCTCTCTGGAAACGGTCGGCAGGACTGAAGAGATAGTAGGCCGATGGCTCGAAGGCCGCCGCGACGATTTCGTTCTTGCGACCAAATGCAGAATGAAGATGGGGCCGCGCGCTAACGACGAAGGGCTTTCGCGCAAACACATCTTGTCGGCAATCGAAGCAAGTCTGCGAAGGCTTCAAACAGATTACGTTGACCTTTATCAAGTGCATGCGCCTGATCCCGAAACGCCGATTGAGGAAACGCTTGCCGCTCTCGATTCGATAGTCCAAAGCGGCAAGGCGCGTTATATCGGTTGCTCCAATTTTCAGACGTGGCAACTAGGCAAAGCCTTGTGGGCGAGCGACAAACTGGGGCTTGCGCGGTTCGATTCAGTCCAGCCGCGATACAATCTGCTGTATCGAGAAATCGAACACGAATTATTTCCGCTCTGTCTGGATCAGGGAATCGGCGTAATTGTTTATAACCCGCTCGCAGGCGGGCTGCTCACAGGCAAGCACAAGCGCAGCGCGCCGCCCGCAGACAACACGCGCTTCGCAGTTGCAGGCAAGCTCTATCTTGACCGCTACTGGAACGAAGCTTCTTTCGATGCGGTCGAACGGCTCAAATCATTCTTTGAAGCGCGCGGCAAATCGCTCACTCATGCGAGCATCAGTTGGGCATTGAAGCACAAGGCTGTGACCTCGACTATTATTGGCGCGACCTCCGCCGAGCAATTGCGCGACTCGATTCGCGGAGTTGAGTTGGAACTTGACGAAGAAGAGATGGAGCAATTAAACAACGTGTGGTTCGATCTTCCGCGCCTGCGCGACCCGAGAATTGCGCTGAGATAATGCTGAGAGCGTGTTTTGAAATACGGGAATTCAACCGTCAGACCATAGCCCATATCA
>DATEKX010000037.1:0-6197 GCA_035277165.1 Blastocatellia bacterium
CAAATATGAATTCGATGCGACGCTCGTTTTTATGACCGTTGCGGCAGAAGAGCAAGGGTTGCTCGGCGCTACGCACTGGGCCGAGATGGCGAAGCAGAAAAATCTCAACATCGCGGGGATGATTACTAACGATATCATCGGAAGTTCACGCGCAGAAGACGGGCGCGTTGACGATAAACAAGTGCGGCTGTTTGCCGAAGGCGTGCCGCCCGCTAAAGAAGTGTCGGATCAGCTTCGCACGCTCTTGCAAACGGGTGGCGAAAACGATACTCCGCCCCGCCAGCTTGCCAGGCATATCAAAGAGACTGCTGAAAAGTACCTGCCCGGCTTCACCGTCAGGGTTATCTATCGCAAAGACCGTTACCTGCGCGGCGGCGATCACTCGCCGTTTCTTGAACGCGGCTTTCCCGCTGTCAGGATGACCGAGCCTAACGAAGACTTCAAACATCAACATCAAATGGTTCGCAAAGAGAACGGCGTTCAATACGGCGATCTGATCGAGTTCGATGATTTCAACTACATAGCTCAAGTCGCGCGCGTGAATGCTTCTGCGCTTGCGAGTCTGGCGCTCGGCCCGGCTGCTCCTAGTAACGTTGAAGTAGAAATAGCCCGTCTCGAAAACGACACGACGCTCAAGTGGGAAGCCAATCGCGAGCCTGACATTGCCGGTTATCAAATCGTCTGGCGCGAGACGACCGCTCCATTCTGGCAGCATAAAGAATTCGCCGGGAACGTCACTCGCTATACTGTGAAAGGTGTCTCGAAAGACAATTACCTGTTCGGCGTTCAAGCGGTGGACAAAGACGGCAACACGAGCATGGCTGTTTATCCACGCCCCTTCCGCCCACAGAGAAGACAATAAGAGTCCAGCGATCTATCAAGTCAAGAAGGCTTCGACTCGCCGGACTTGCTAGACTTCCCGGACTCGGCAGACTGATAATCTCGATATGAACAAACAAAGCGAAGAAGTCCGCGCGCTCCTTCAAAAGGAACGCAACGCAGTGATGTGTACTATCTCGAAAAAAATCGAAGGCTGGCCCTTTGGTTCAATCTCGCCGTATGCGATGACAGACGAAGGCGAGCCGATAATCTTAATCAGCGAAATCGCCGAGCACACGCGCAATCTTCGCGCTGATGCTCGCGTCAGCTTGATAGTCCAGGATTCAAACGCGATCAAAGACCCGCAGGCCGGAGCGCGAGCCACGATGATAGGCTACGCGATGCCTGTGCCCGCGCCATATATCGAAGATGCGAGCCGTCGCTACCTTCAATTGTTTCCGAATTCTGCCAGCTACTTCGACGCGCACGACTTCATTCTATTTCAGATCAAGGTTTCAAAAGTGCGATTCATCGGCGGCTTCGGAGAAATCTACTGGCTTGATCGTCGCGAGATCATCAGCACTGATACTGATTCAAATATTGACCCGATAACAGCGCACGCCGAAATGATCTGCGATCACATGAACGAAGATCATGCAGACGCGCTTCGAATGTACGCTGCCGCGTTTGCCGAAACTCAAGCCGAATCGTCGCGCATGATTTCTGTCGATAGCCGTGGTTTTGATATGATCGCGCAGGCGGACGGCGCGCATAAACACCTGCGCATAGATTTTCAATCAATTGTTAATACTACCGAAGAGGTTCGAGCCGTGATGGTTGATATGGTTCGCCGCGCTCGTCAGATAGTCGCGGGATGATCTTCGGCGTCCTGGACAGCATTGAGCGTAAAACATTGCTTAAGTTGACATTATCGCGTCTGGCCCTCATACTTATTGAGTTAGTGTTGGACGCAGAGTGTGACTCCTCCGAACTCAAAACGAACATTGGGAGGAACACACAGAATGGGTAATGATAAAGCAATTAGCTGCCTGAATAACCTCATAGAAACTAACCGCGACGGACAGAACGGATTCAAAGAAGCAGCAGAAAACGTCAAAAACTCCGAACTAAAATCTTTCTTCAATCAAGCAAGTTTGGACCGTGCTCGTTTCGTCGGTGAGCTTCAGCAGGAAGTTCGTCGTCTTGGCGGTGACCCCGAGAATACAGGCTCGACAGGCGCAGCACTTCATCGTGTCTGGATAGACCTCAAAGGGACTTTCACGGGCAAGAATGATGAATCAATACTGAGCGAATGCGAGCGAGGCGAAGACTCGGCAGTTGATGCCTACAAGGATGCGCTCAAGGATCAGAATTTGCCGAACGACATTCGCGCTCTGGTTGAAAAACAATTCAGCAGCGTTAAGCAATCGCACGATCAGGTCAAACAATGGCGCGATGCCAAAGGCGCGACCTCTGGCCGTTAATAGCAAATAACTAAAGCAGGCTGGCGACTGATTGCCGCCAGCCTGCTTTAATTCTTGTCTAAGGCAGGATGGCGAAAGAAGAGATCGAGTCGAAGCTTCGAGAGTTAGAACAAGAACAAGCGCGATTGCGTGGGCGTCTCGGAGATCTTGAAGACATTGTGCAGAACACGCCCGGCTCTCACTCATCAGGCACACCCTCCGCAGAAGTAATGAAGGCTGAACAAGAGATTCAAACAATCGTACTCGATATTGTTGAACTCGACCGCAAACGCCAGGAACTTTCCGTTGCGATGAGTCTAAACCGATAACCCTATCAATTTTCAAGAACGGTTCGCATCACAGCGCGCGCCGCTGTCTGAGCGCCTGAGCCTTTACCTGCTCTTAATCGCTCGCGCACTTCCTGTAGACCCTGACGCATTTCATCGAGCCTGACCTGATCTGAAAGCAGCGCGTGAACTTCGCGCGCGATTCGCTCGCCTGTCGCATCGTGTTGCATCAATTCAGGAACTATTCGTCGGCCCGCGATGAGATTCACCATGCCGAAAGTGTCCAGCTTGATGAGCGGGCGAATCAATCGCCAGTTCAACTCAGACCCGCGATAGATGATGACCATCGGTGTGTCTGCAAGCGCGGCCTCGACCGTAGCCGTTCCGCTCGCCACGATTGCAAACTCTGCGTGGATGAGAGCGTTATAAGTGTCGCGCTCCGCTATCTGGATTTCGACTCCCGCCTCGTTGATTATCGCTTCAACCTGCGCGCGACTGATGGTGTTTGCAAGCGGAAGCACGAATTGCGGATTGTAGGTTTCAGATTGCCGGTTATTAATCTGAGATTTGAGATTTGAGATTTGAGACTTCGCCGTTTTGCGTGTGACCGCAGTCTTTTCAATCTGCAATCGCCTCGCGCCGTCCAGCATCGCGGGCAAATGATAGTGGATTTCCTTATGACGACTGCCGGGCAGAAGCGCGATGATCGGGCGCGCAAAGTCGAGGCTGTATTTTGCGACGAACTCTTCGCGGGAGACTGTAGCGCGAACAGCTTCTGCGAGCGGGTGTCCCACGTATTCGACTTCGATCCCTGCGTTCTTGTAAAACTCTTCTTCAAAGGGAAGGATGACCAGCATTCGATCAACATCCCGACTGAGAGCGCGCACACGATATCTTCGCCATGCCCAAACCTGCGGACTGATGTAGTAAACAATTTTGAAGCCTTCATTGTGCAGCCTGCGAGCAAGCCTCATGTTGAAATCAGGCCAATCAATCAACACGATTGCAGAGGGGCGACGATTGCGCGCAGCATCGAGCAGTTTTTTGTATGCGCGATAAAGCTTTCCAAGCGCGCGGGCAATCTCAGGTATTCCGATGATTGCAACCTCGCGCGCATCGACCAGTGTTTCGACTCCAGCCGCGCGCATCTCGTCGCCGCCCGCGCCAAACATCTCGAATTCAACATCCGGGTACTGTTGCCTGAGCGCGATGGCAAGCGATGCGCCGTGTTTGTCGCCGCTCGCTTCTCCGGCCACGATCATCAGTTTGATTGACGATTGATTCATCGAATCATAATCCGTTTATCGCCTCGTTCAGCCATTCGTCGGTAAGCCGGTCTTCGAGTTCCTGCACTCCTCGGCCATAGCGTTCAACAAGCGCCCGCTCGCGCGAGCGAGGCATCACGGGCGGATAACGGTCTTCAAGAGATTTGTTGATTTCAGGGCCGCGTTCGAGGAAGTATTCAATCGTTTCGCGAAGCGTCAGCTCATACGGCGCAGGCGCGAAGTTCAAATCTCTGCTGGCTGCGCTCGTGTCCAGCAAGACTAACCGATCACCTGAAATATACGGGAAGTGCTGCAGGTTGAAGCCAAGCCGTTCGAGCAACCGATGCGGAATGTGCGTCACGTCGGCTTTTACTCCCACAATCCGCGCGATGTTTGCGATGTGATCATTGATGCTCACTATTTCGGATTGAATCAATTGATACGCATTGCCTGCTGCGTTTTCGGCTGTGAGCGCGTTTGCAAGCACAGCCGCAAGGTCTTTGACGAACAGTGCGAATATAGGCACCGCGCCGCTGTCGGGCACGATGACAGGGTCGCCTGCGACGATACGTTTGAGGTAATAGTTTTCGCGCGACTTGTCATCGCGCGGGCCGAAGACGGCTACGGGTCTTACACTCACAAAAGGGAAGCCGCTTTTCGTGTGCGCCCAGCGGAGCGCGCGCTCGCATTCGGCTTTGTTGTAGCCATAGCTGTCGGTCGGGTCTGTCACGAGCGGGTCGTTCTCATCAAACGGCAGCGATGACGTGTGTCGGCATGCTGAGACTGTGCTGAGATGTACGAATCGCGAAAGCAAGCCGTCAAAGAGGTTGATTATTGTCTGCGTCTCTTCGCGTGTATAAGCGTTGATGTCAATGATGGCGTCGAATCGGAGTGAACGAGCGCGGGTAATATCTTCTCTGTTGTGGCGATCACCTTTTATGAGCGAGACATCTTCGGTCAGACGTGTGCGCGTGTGACCTCGCGCAAAGACTGAAACTTCGTGGCCGCGCCGCACAAGTTCTTCAACAGTGTGGCTGCCGATGTAGCCGGTCCCGCCGATGACGAGAACTTTCATAACCTGGAGGTTAGAGGCCAGAGGTTAGAGGTTAGTAGTTAGCCTTGGACCTGACCTCTAACCTCTGGCCTCTGACCTCTGATCTTTAAGGGTTGCGTAGCAGCTTCGAGCCGCCGTCGTTGTCCTTCTTTTGTTTGTCTTTGCTCTTTTTGTCTTTGTCTTTGCTGGATGAAGATTGAGCCTTCGGGTCGGCAGGCGTGCCGGGTTTCACTTCAACATCCTGGCCCGCTTGACCGGCGCGGCGGGGCCGCGAGTCAGGCGCATTGCTCGTAGTAGCAGCAGACGGCGTCACCGGCCCTGTCACTTTCTGCCCGCTCAATTCCTGAGCGCGCGCGACTATCTCTTCCGTCTTCAAGTCGCGGTCAATGACTACGCCTCTATTTGACGTGTCTATGTGCGGCCCGAACAGGAAATTGCCTGCGCGCGACACAAGACCTTTTGCTTCGGGAGCAGGAGCGGAAGACTTCGCCGGATCGGCCTCAGGTACTGGCTTGCCCCATTTCTTCAAAGTCTCTTTGGCTCTCTCTACGAACTCCGAATGCGGGTAGCTCGTCACAATGCGCGCAAGGTCGCGGCTTGCCGTCTCTGTGTCTTCCTGATCGCTTAAAGCCTTCGAGTGCAGCCATAGCGCTTCGTCGAATCGGGAGAAGTTCGGATATTTGTTCAATATCTCTTCCGTGCGCCCCTGAGCGGCTGGAGCCGATTCGCGCAATTCATAGTAGAACCGAGCGACCTTCAGTTCGTGCATGGCGAGGATTTCCTGCACCTCGTTCATCAGTCGCTCAATATCTTCTTTCTTATCTGTGTTCGGATACCGGCGCACCAACTCTTTCAATTGTCTGTCGGCCAATTTCGCGTGAGTGGGGTCGCGGTCTGCGGCCTGCACCTGTTTGAGATGAATTTCAGCAATCTTCATCATCGTGTCGTCGGCCAGAGCGTCTTCGGGGAAGAATTGAATCCAGTCGCGGTATTCGACTTCGGCTTGCGCGAGACTCTTCGACCCGCCCTGCAAATAATAAGAGTCTGCAATGGAGAGCTTGGCTACACGAATCATAGGGCTGTCGGAGTAAGTGTTGATCATAGTGTTCAACAAAATCCTGCCCTGATCGAAACTCCCTTTGCGAATGGCATTGACTCCATCGCGGTACAACTCCAGGTCGCGGCCAGGCCCTTTCGCCTCTTCGAGAGTGATCTTGGTTTTAGACTTGCCGCCGCAGGCCGCAAACCCAAGCGCGAGCGCGAGAGCTATGAGAGAAATCTTGACTGCTTTCATAAAACTACCTTTAGC
>DATEKX010000038.1:0-9205 GCA_035277165.1 Blastocatellia bacterium
GCCATGAGCGATTCGACCTCTTCGACAAGCCCGCGCTCGAACATCGCTTCGGCTCGACGGTTGATCAGTTCATACAACTGTTCGCGCGGAGGATTTAGCGCGATCACTCGAATGCGCGAGGCGTGCTCAGGCGGAGGCGGCGCTTCAGAATGAGAGTCGGAAATGCGACTGCCTGTTTGAAAGAAGACCTCGATTGCGCGCATTGTGCGCGACCAGTCGCGCGGCTTGATCGCAAGGGCCGCCTGCGGATCAATGCGACTGAGCAGACGATGAAGATGTTCTGCGCCTCGCTCGTCGCGCAATCGCGCGAGCCGCGCACGCAACCCTAAATCGGTCTTTGGCCCTTCAAACAACGGGCTGATCAGAGCGCGCAAATAAAATCCTGTGCCGCCTACAAGCACAGGCATGCGACTGCGCGATTCTATTTCTTGAATCGTTCGATCAGCGACGCGCGCGTATTCGCCTGCGGTGAAGTTTTCAGTCGGTTCGACTATGTCAATCAAATGGTGCGGCACGCCCCCGCGTTCATCAAGCGGGACTTTGGCTGTGGCGATTTGAATCCGGCGATAGACCTGCACGGAATCAAGGTTGATGATTTCGCCATCGAGCGCGAGAGCCAGACGGATGCCCAACTCACTTTTGCCGGAAGCGGTCGGGCCGACTATTACAGGTATCAATCGCATTTCGATTGCAGGATTTAATCAGTCACGCCTTTGTGATTCGTTTGCGCAGCGGTTTTACATCGTCTTTGATCGGCTTCGTCGGAAACAGGAGCGAAAGAATTATGGATGAAGCGATGACCCCGATTATAATGCCGAGCGAGAGCGTGATCGGGAATTTGCCGTCATACAGACCGTTCAGCCAAACCATCTTCAACCCGACGAAGATCAGCACCAGCGCAAGCCCGTATTTGAGCAGGTGGAATTTATCCACAGCGCCAGCCAGCATGAAATACATCGCGCGCAGACCCAGTATCGCAAAGATGTTTGATGTGAAGACGAGCATCGGCTCTTTTGTGATTGCGAATATAGCAGGCACGGAATCTACTGCGAATATCACATCGGTCATCTCTACGAATAACAGCGTGACAAGCAACGGCGTCGCGTGCAGAACACGATTTATGCGAACAAAGAAGTGCTCGCCGTCCATCTTTTGAGTAACAGGGACGATTTTTTTGAACAACCGGATCAGGAAATTCTTTTCAGGTTCGATCTCCTTTTCAGACGAAAAGATCATCTTCACGCCGGTGAAGATCAAAAACGCGCCGAAGATCAAAATGACGAAATGATAACGGATGAGCGCAGCGCCCATGGCTATGAAAATCGCTCTCGAAATCAGCGCCCCGATAATGCCGTAAAAAAGCACGCGATGTTGATACTTGGCGGGAATACGGAAGTAGCCGAAGATCAAAACGAAGACAAAAATGTTGTCTACCGAAAGCGACTTTTCGATCACGTATCCGGTCAGGAACTCAAGCGTGATCTGCCACGCCGCGCCTTGTGGGTCAAATCCCGGAACGGCTAGAAGCCGCTCGTCTTGAGGGAACTTCCACAGCGCGAATTGATAAAGCAAGTAGCTGAACGCGAGCGCAAGCGCCATCCAGATGCAGCTCCAGATGGCGGCCTCGCGAAAAGATACGGCGTGCGCTTTGCGATGAAATATGCCGAGATCAACCGCAAGCATCAGCAGCACGAATCCTGTGAACGATGCGTAAAACCACCAGTAATCAGCTATCGGAAACAGAGTTACATCCATTACTTTATTGCCTCTTGAAAAATACAGCCCGTCACTTTACTGTTCGTTAGGTTCATCGAGCTTGAGATAGCGGCTGGAGTCGCAGACCACGAGCAGAAAATCGGAATCCTTTGACTTTACCCGCGCGATTCCTTCGGGCTTCAGGTCGCGATTGAGCGAAGCTTTTTCGCGCACTGTCGGGTTGTTGTGCTCGCCGTTCCACTCCCAGACTTTGAATTCCGTCCTGTTCATTTCTTCTGGCGCGCCTGCGATTATCAAAAACGATTTCAACCGATCATCATATTCAAAACCGCGAATGCCCAACCCGCCCAGCGGCAATCGAACGATACTCGGCTCGGCAAGCGCAAGATTGCTCACTGAAAATCCGGCCTTGGGGTCGCTGAACTTTAAAGCTATGACGAGCGCCTGCCCGTTGCTCAGAGGCGACCGCAGACCTAGCAGCAGTCGCGCGCGCGCGGGGTCCCAGGCGAGCCCTTCGATGTTGAGACTGCCGCCTTCGCCTTTTTTGTCCTTGAGTTCGGGCACGCGCTCAACGAGAAAGCTTCGCAGGTCGCCTATCGTTTCGGCTTTTGTCACGCTCTGGTTTGCGGCATCGAATTGGAATCGCACGAGGGTGTTTTGATCGCCGCCTTTCGCTTTCGACTGCGAGCCGACGATGTAAAAATTAGAGCCATCGCTTGTAATCCCTTCGGGGTCTGCGACGCTCCCGCCGAGCTGGATGGGTTTGACTGCGCCGACCTGCTCGCCTTCGTCGTTCATTTGCATCCAGAAGACTTCCGTTTCGTGGTTGTCGTCAACGAATAAAACGCCTTCCGTCCCCGGCACGTGAACTACGTCAGATGCTTCAAACGTGCCTCCTTCGATAGCGTGACCGGCGATTGCGCCGTCCTGCTTGTGCTTCGACTTTTTCTTTTTATCAGCTTTGTCAGAAGCTTTTTTATCTGCTTTATCGTTGGAGCTGTTGCGCGGAAGGTAAATCATAATTCCGGCAACCAGCAGCGCGACCAAAGCGAGAGAAGCCAGCACACCGTACTTTTTTATCTTTGCAATTTCAGCTTCTGTTTTTTCTTTCATCTCTTCCTACTTTGCTTTTCGATATCAGCTCGCGCCCTAAGCCTTATGGCCCGAAGCGGAACACTCACGGCGGTTATAAATTTACTTAGGACTTATTTGGTTTTTCGTCTTCGTCTTTTGATTTCGAATTGGTGTATCGCTGTCGCAATTGTTCGAAGCGGCGAGCAAAAGGACGGACTATCGGGTGATCTGTGCCGAGTATGGCCACGCCTGCAACCAGAATGGGGATGCCCGGAATGATCGGCAAGACCATGCCTAGCAATCCCAGGAAAATCAGCGCGCAACCTCCGACCACTTTTAAATGTCTGCGCAAAGCGTTCTCCTTATCACGCAACTAATATACTTCTTCTGCGCAAAAGGAAAAGACCTTTTGCGACGTTTGCCGCAAAAGGTCTCGATCCGTGGGCTTCTATTTAGCCCTCGCTGGCGGACCGGATTGCCAGGCTAAAGCAACCGTGTTGACGATCTCACCAGACTGCGGAGTGATCTACTCCCCTTTATTTAATTGCGAAAAAATTATAACGGGTGCTTTCTGCGCGCGTCAAGACAATGCCGAATCGAACTTCTAGTCTGTGAATCGGTCTCCTGTGTTGATTCGCATGCCGTTGACGAAATCGCGCGCGGACATTTTTCGTTTTCCTTCCGTTTGCAATTCCTCAACGCCGAGAGCGGTCGAACCTGCGCACGCGACGATGATCGCTGATTTATCAATGCTCGTTATAGTTCCCGGTTCCGCAGGTTCACTTTTTACTTCCGTCTCGCGAGCGCGCCAAAATGTGAGCCGCGAGCCGCGAAATTGAGTGTAAGTGCCGGGCCAGGGTTGAAATGCGCGCACGCGATTAGCTATTTCTCGCGCGCTCATCCGCCAGTCAATCAGACCGTCTTCGCGTTTGAGAATCGGCGCATAAGTCGCTTCTTGCTCATCTTGCGGTGTTGGCGTAATCTCGCCGCGCTCGATCAGAGGCAGCGTTGCCGATAGAGCTTCTGCGCCGAGGTGCGCGAGTCTCGTCGAAAGCTCCGGCGTTGTTTCGTCATCCTGAATTACGAGGCCTCGCCTCGCAATCATCGGCCCGGTGTCCATCCCCACGTCCATTTGCATTATGGTCACTCCCGTTTCGCGCTCGCCGTTTGCAATCGCCCAGTTGATCGGGGCCGCGCCTCTGTACTTCGGCAGCAGCGACGCGTGAACGTTTATGCACCCGAGTCGCGGAATACCGAGCAACCATTCAGGTAAAATCTTGCCGTATGCCGCAACGATGCACGCATCAGGCGCGATTGTTTCAAAGATGGCGCGCACTTCTTCATTAGTTTTAATTCGCGCTGGCTGATGGACTGAGATGCCGCGTTCGAGCGCGAATAATTTCACGGGCGGCGCTTGCACGAGTTTTCCGCGACCGGCAGGCTTGTCCGGCTGTGTGAAGACTGCAGCTATCTGGTGGCCGTCTTGAATCAAACGCGCAAGTGACGGCACTGCGAATTCCGGCGTGCCCATAAAGATCAGCTTCATAATTTATTCATAGCCCGATTACGTGCGATTTTCAAACGGCGATTTACATCTTTTTACATCTCGTCGTCCGAGCCATGTTGCGCCGTTATGTTTCAGCCTCTTATAATCCCAATTTGCTTTGTGATTGATTGAAACAGCGCAGGTAATCGAGTCGTAGAGAAAGTACAACAATGAAAACGCACGAGCTTAACCTCAATGGAATATTTCCGCCGCTCACTACGCCGTTCGATGCGGAGGGCAATGTTGACTATGAAGGGCTGAAGCAAAATATCGCGCAATACAATGATACGGGGCTACGAGGTTACGTCGCGCTAGGCTCGAACGGCGAGGCCGTGCATCTTTCGACGGACGAGCGTCTGCGCGTCATTGAAACCATCAAGCAATCGGCTACTTCATCTCACACGATCATCGCGGGCGTGAACGAATTTTCCACGCGCGCAGCAATTGATTCGGCTCGGCGCGTGGCTGAAGCGGGCGCGGACGCTGCGCTTGTCATCACTCCATACTTTTACAAATCGCACATGACGAGCAGCGCTCTGGCCGATCACTTTACATCTGTCGCTGACAACTCGCCCATTCCTGTGCTCGTCTACAACGTGCCGCAGAACACGGGAGTCGTGATTGATTCGGCGACTATTGCGGCGCTTGGCGAACACCCGAATATCAGCGGCGTCAAAGACAGTTCGGGAAACTTCGGGGCCATCGCAGAGACTATCAACCGCGCGCCCGAAGGCTTTCAAGTGATGACAGGCAATGGCGGCATTCTCTACCCGTCGCTTCTTATGAATGCCGTAGGCGCGATACTCGCCATTGCGTGCGCCGCCCCTCGCGCGTGCGTTGATCTTTATAACGCAGCTCAATCGGGCGATCACGCGAAAGCGCGCGAACTTCAAACCCGCATAGCGCCGCTCTCGCACATAGTCACTGCGGGACTTGGTGTTGCGGCGCTTAAAGCGGCGATGGATATAAACGGATACATAGGCGGGCCGGTGCGCGCGCCGCTTGCTCAGTTGAGCGAAAATGATAAGGAGCGCGTCAGAGATGTGATGCGCAAGACAGGGCTCTTTCCTGAAATAGAGTGAAGGAGATTAGAGGCTGGAGATCAGAGGCTAGAAGTCAGTAATTTGGAATCCGAGATTGCTGACCTCTAGCCTCTGACCTCTAAACTCTGCCAGCATTATGAGCGAAGCCGATTGTGGAAACCTCGAAGCTGCTGCCGAACGCCTGAAGGACGCTCTGCGCTTTACGGAGATACCGCGCACATCCAGCCTGTTTAACGATTTCCTCTACGATTATGAAAAAGTCGCGCGCTTCTACACCGACCATGGGCGCACGATTTCGCCGCTGGCCGAGCATGCAAAACTTGTGGGCGCGCAGGAGTTTGATCGTGAGCGTGTGGCGAATGCGCTTGAACGAATCAATCGCCGCGCAGGCTCGCCCGATTTGACATTCGAGCACATCGAGATGCTTCGCCGTCCCGGATCGGTAGCAATTGTCACAGGCCAACAGGCGGGACTCTTCACAGGCCCGCTCTACACGGTTCATAAAGCGCTCACGGTTATCAAGCTCGCCGCTTGCCTGCGCGAGCAGGGCATTGAAGCCGTCCCTGTCTTCTGGATTGCAAGCGAAGACCATGACTATGAAGAAGTGAACCACACTCGCCTGATTGATCGCGATGGGCATTTGACGCGCGTGCAATACGAGCCCGAGGATCGAAAGCCGGATGTGCCTGTCGGTCGAGTCCTGCTTGATTCGGGCATAAGTAAGACTATTGATGAATTCCTCGCGCAGCTTCCGCCCTCTGAGTTCACGCCTGAAATCGAGCGCGACTTGCGCGAAAGCTATAGCGATGGGGCGGGATTCGCAGAAGCCTTTGCAAAGCTTATGGCGCGATTGTTCAAGGATTACGGCGTCGTGTTGATGGACCCGCTCGATGAAGAATTGAAACAAGTAGTCGCGCCGCTTTACTCGAAGGCCATTGAAAAATCATCCGAGATTGCCGAGGCGCTCGTAGAACGCAGCCGAGAGCTTGAAGAAGCTGGCTATCACGCGCAGGTGCATGTGTCGGAAGACATGACGCCGCTTTTCATAATGAACGATGGCCGCCGCCTTGCGATGACTCAAAGCGAGGGGCGATTTTATGTAAAGGGCGCTGATCGTTCTTTTGACAAAGAAGAGCTTGTCGAACTTGCTCGCCGCTGTCCCAATTGTTTCAGCCCTAACGTGACGCTGCGACCGGTGGTGCAGGATTTCCTTCTGCCGACAGCGGCTTACATAGGCGGCCCGGCTGAGATAGCTTACTTCGCGCAGATTCGAGCCGTCTATGAAACGCTCGAACGTGAACTTCCGTGCGTGCTTCCGCGCGCGAGTTTCACGATCATCGAGGGCCGTCATCAGAAGACTTTGAAAAAGCACAATCTCGAATTGAAAGATTTTTTCGAGGGCTTGCATCCTGCGATCACAAAAGTCGTAGAGCAGAGCCTTGATCGCGAGACGGCGACCGCTTTCACCGAAACCGAGCGAATGCTTGCCGAACAACTCGATAGACTCGAATCAAACCTTCGCCGCGCAGACCCGACATTGAGCGCTTCGATCAAACGCGCGCGCGCAAAGATCATCTATCAAATCGAACATCTTCGCACGCAGTTCATCCACGCCAGCGCGCGTCGCGAAGAGACTGTCTTTCGCCAGGTCGAGCGCGCCTACGCAACGCTGCTGCCGGATAAGAATCTTCAAGAGCGCGAACTGAATGTTTATTACTTCCTCTCGCGTTACGGCCACAGTCTGCTTGACGAGCTATACAGAGCCGCAGAGATAGGTTACTCGAATCACAAGCTCGTCTATATCGGCGGCGTAGCCTCGCAAGTAGTCAATGCCCGCTGACGGGCGCGCTTCGAGGCTCGCGTTCGATCAATTATCCATCGCAACTTGCTGTTGATTATCAGGGCAAGATAAACTTTTGCCCTGTGGCGAAAGAAGTATTAAAGGTGGAACGCATTGTTGTAATTCTTACAAGGAGTATTAAAGGTGAAACGCATTGTTGTAATTCTTACGTTGATATTTACGCTCGCGTCGCTTGCTGCGGGCCAGACGAAAGGAAGAAGACCTGTGCGCGGGCCGCAGGTTAGCGTCGATCAGGCGTTGAAAGATTTAGAGCGGCAATGGATGGAAGGCTTCAAGAATCAGGACAGGGAAGTTCTCGATCTCGTTCTGGCCGACGATTTTATTTTCACAGATGACGAAGGGCAGACCTTTAACAAGGCGCAATATATCGAAGCGGCGACGAAAGCGATAAAAGTGGAATCCTACAGCCTCGATGATTTGACGACGCGCGTCTATGGCGACACGTGCATCGTAGCCGGTCGCTGGACGGGAAAATTTACAATTAACGGGAAACCTGCGAGCGGCGATTTCCGGTTTACAGACACGTTTGTGAAACGACAGGGACGCTGGCGCGTCATCGCTTCTCAGGACACTCGGATAAAGGAGAGTGCTATGGGCGGAGAAGTTCTTTGCGAGTCGGGATTGAAGTATATTGACGAAGTCGTCGGCACAGGCGAAAGCCCGAAACCGGGCCAGATCGTCACAGTCCATTACACAGGGACGCTTGAAAACGGGGAGAAGTTCGATAGCTCGGTTGATCGCGGCCAGCCTTTGGTTTTCCCAATCGGAACGGGTCGCGTAATCAAAGGATGGGACGAGGGCGTGATGACGATGAAAGTGGGCGGCAAGCGTCGTCTGATCATCCCCTCGCAACTCGCCTACGGAGTAAGGGGAAGGCCGCCGGTAATACCACCCAACGCGACGCTCATATTCGAGATCGAATTACTCGGAGTGCAATAAGAATAGTAGGTCATCTGACCTCTGACCACAGCTTTATGTCTGGCGAGCACAATCACGAGCACGGACATTCTCACAGCCACGCGAGCAACCGTCGGCGGCTCGTATGGGTGATCACGCTGACGGTCTTATATATGATAGCCGAAGTCGTCGGCGGGCTTTTGACGAACTCGCTGGCGCTGCTTTCCGACGCGGGCCACATGCTTGCAGACGTAGCGGCGCTCGTGCTCGCGCTGTTGGCGCTTTGGTTCGCTGCTCGCCCGATCACGCCGCGAAAGACCTACGGCTATTATCGAATGGAGATACTGGCGGCGCTCGCAAACGGCGTGGCGCTTGTCGTCATCTCGCTGCTGATCGCTTACGAAGCATTTCATCGCATCAAATCGCCTGAGAGCGTGGCAGGGTTCGATATGCTGTTGATCGCTACGGGTGGACTAGCGGTCAACTTAATCAGCGCGTGGCTGCTGCATTCTGCTTCGGACGAAAATCTGAACATGCGCGGCGCGTTCCTGCATATTTTAGGCGATGCGCTCGGCTCTGTCGGAGCGATTGTAGCGGGACTTGTAATCTGGCAGTGGGGCTGGACGATTGCAGACCCGATAATCAGCGTCTTGATGTGTTTGCTGATCCTCTACAGTTCGTGGCAGCTTATACGCGAATCCGTGAACATACTGTTAGAAGGTACGCCTTCGCACATCAACACTCGCGCAGTAGTAGAAGCCATGCACGATGTTGCAGGAGTCATAGACGTGCACGACCTGCACATCTGGACAATCAGTTCAGGCAAGGACGCGCTTTCGGCGCACGTCACGCTAGAGCCAACTGCCTTGCACCGCACAACGCTCGAAGCGCTTCAGGAACAGTTGCGCAGGAGCTTCAACATCGGGCACGTGACGATTCAGATAGAACTGCCCGACGAAGCCGAAGCCGCTCACAGCAGGCTTTATCAAATAGTGCGCAAGAACGAAAGGAGCAGTAGCCAGTAACCACGGCTGTAACAAAGTAAATGTAGGGGCAGGGCTTGTCCCT
>DATEKX010000039.1:0-2584 GCA_035277165.1 Blastocatellia bacterium
GGCGTATGAATGGTTGAGATGACGAGGTGGCCCGTCTCTGCGGCCTTCAAAGCTATGTCTACAGTCTCGCGGTCGCGCATCTCTCCGACGACGATCACGTCGGGGTCTTGTCTCATGGCCGCGTGCAGCGCGTCTTTGAAGCTGCCCGTGTCGGTTCCGACTTCGCGTTGAGAGATGACGGCGGACTTGTTCTTGAACAGGAATTCGATAGGCTCTTCTATGGTTATGATGTGAGCTTTGCGCGTGATGTTGATGTGCTCGATGATGGAAGCGATAGTCGTTGATTTGCCGTTGCCCGTTGCGCCGGAAGCCAGAACAAGCCCGCGCCTGAGATTGGCAATCCGCTCCATCACTTTAGGCAGATGAAGATCCTCGAAGGTCTTTATCTCAAGCGGGACGACGCGCAAGACCGCGCCATACAGTCCGCGTTGCTTGTAGACATTCGCGCGGAAACGCCCTATTTCCGGCATCTCGTATGACACATCGAACTCGTTTTCATTCGCGAAGCGTCGTTCAAATCGGTCTTCCCCCGCAAGAGTGCTGACAATTATTTTCATCTCTTCAGAGGTGAGCGGATGATATTTGACCTGCGCCAGATGGCCGTTGATGCGAAAGAGTGGATGCTCGCCGACTTGAAGATGCACATCCGAAGCTTTGTTGTTCACAGCCAGAGTCAGGAACTGCGTAAGAGTTTCCGGCTTCATTGTTACCCTCTAAAAATCAAAACCCCGCCCGGCTTGCGCCGCAGCGAGGGCAATATTTCAAACCGGCGCAAGCGTACTACAGAACAATGGCCGGTTCAATACTAATTTCAAATCACAGATAGTGATTAAATGCGAGATGTAACATGTTTGTATCCGTCTGTGGCATGCTTGCGCAATGAATGAGCATCAATTATCGTTTTTAACTGAGCACGTAATTTAAAAGCAATGCAAAATCAAAACATAATCAAAACGACGAAGCTCGTAGTTATCTTCATCGCGGCAGTGATTTGCTCTTACCTGCCGGGCCAACAGACCCGCGCAAACATCGAGCAGGATCAACCGCGAAAGCAATTGGAACTCGTAGGCATTAACGCGCCGTTTGAAACGCGAGCGGGAGTTGACGACGGGGCCGCGTTCGCCGTGAATTTCATAGGAAGCACGCACGGCGGCCTCGAACCCTGTGGCTGAAAGCCGCCCCGGATGGGGGGACTGGCACGGCGTGTCAGCTACGAAAAACTGTTCAGGAAAAACCTCGCCCAGGTGCCTTTGCTCATCGTAGAAAGCGGCGACTTTATGACCGATGAGCATAACGCACATGGCGAGTTGAGGCCCGATGCGCTCATAAAAGACGAGTGGATAAGGAAAGCCTATGACCAGTTCCCGGCTGATGTAATCAATATTTCGTCGCGCGATCTTCGCTACATCTCGCGATTGCTTCAGAAAAGCGGGACGGCTGGAAATGCCGAGACTCAACCCATATTGAAGCGATTGGTGTCGGCCAATATAACAAGCATTTCGCCTGATAAAATCGCGCCTCAGCCATTCGTCATTCGAGAGGTTCCCGGCAGGCAATCGGCGAAGCCTGTTCGAGTCGCTTTCGTAGGCTTGACCGAAACGGGAGTTGCTGCACCGCGCGGATTCAAATTCACTGATGTGCTGGAAACGGCGCGGCGGGTCATCCCCGAAGCGAGAAAACACGCGGATGTAGTGATCGCGGTTGCTTACTTCAAGAGCGAAGACGCACAACGTCTGGCAAGCGAAGTGCCCGACATTGACGCTATCATCACGGGCAACAGCCAGAGCGACGGCGCATTCTTTTTTACTCCGTTGACCGTGGGAAAAACGCTGATCGTGTTCACTGCATACGAAACGAGGATGATGGGCGAACTGCTATTTTATCGAGACGCGCAAGGAAAGTTTTCCGTAAGGGCGCGTTATATCTCGCTCGACACAGAAGTTCCTGATGACCCGGCTGCTATGCAGGTCGTCAATGCGGCGCGCGAAGCCGAAGAGGGTATGCGAGAAAAATCGAAAACTCTGTTGTTGGGCTGGTTGGAAAGCACTCGCAGACGCAAGCCCGCAGGCGAATCCGCGACCGCCTACACTTCATCGTCTGCTTGCGCTCAGTGTCACATGGCTCAATACATTAAATGGTCAAACAGCAAACACGCTCACGCGACAGACCCGCTCGTGTCGAGACAGTTTGAATTTGAAGCGAGTTGCTTGACTTGTCATGCGACTGCTCAACTGAAAGCAAACGCCGCAGAGTTGACGAAGATGCAACAGGTGCAATGTGAACAGTGTCACGGCCCCGGCGGCGACCACGCAGCAAAACCCGGCAAAGGATATGGTCGCATCACAAACATTCAAGCGGCTTGCTCTGCTTGCCACACGCCGGACACAAGCCCGAACTTTAATGCTCAAACAGCATGGGAAAAGATCAAGCACTGAAAAGTGAGCGACGCACTGCGAAACATGCGACCGAAAATCATTTTTAGTAGAGGAGAAATTCAATGCGGAAAACTTATACGTTCATAGCTGTTTTAATCTTTCTTTGTGTGAGCGCCTGTGCAGGCAGCAACACTCAAACCAGCGCGGCG
>DATEKX010000040.1:0-2482 GCA_035277165.1 Blastocatellia bacterium
CCTAAAGGGAGCGAAAGCGGCGATTGATGAAGCGTTGCGGCTGGGGACTCGCGATGCATTGCTTCATTATCACGCCGGAATGATTTACGCGAAGCTGGGCGATCAATCGAGCGCCATAAAACACCTGAGCCGCGCGCTTCAGATCAATCCGTCATTCGATGTTCTTCAAGCGGACGCCGCGAGGCAGAAACTCGAAGAGCTTCAAACAAGAAAGCAATGATTGTCTCTATGTATACAAGGAACTTTATGAAAAACCATTCGACTCGCCATCGCCGAGCGTCAGCGCTGGCGGCAATTTTCACACTCCTGTTTGTCGCAAGTATTGCTTTTGCTCACCCGCTCGGTAATTTCACGATCAATCATTTCGCTCGCATCCAGGTCGGCTCAGACCGCGTTGATATTCATTACGTTGTTGACATGGCCGAGATACCAGCCTTTCAGGAATTACAGAAAATCAAGGCGAGCGGCAACGGCGAACCATCCGTCGAAGAGCTTAAAGCATACGCGGAGCAGGCAGCAGCGAAATTAGTCGAAGGCATACTGCTTGAAGTAGACGGCACGCAGATTCCGTTGAATGTTCGTTCAACAATCGCGACAACTCCATCCGGCGCGGGCGGACTTCCTACCCTGCGCATAGAATGCGATTTTGCGGGAAGCTTTGATGCAAACATCGCCACGCATCGCATGCGGTTCGAGAACATCAACTATCGCGACCGATTGGGCTGGCGCGAAGTAGTTGCCGTCCCTGACGTGGGAACGAGCATCTTTGACAGCACAGCTTATGGCAATGGATTGACCGACGCTCTCAAAGCTTATCCCGAAGACTCGTTGTCCGCTCCGCTCGATGAGCGAGCCGCAGAGTTGTCATTTGCCAGAGGCGCTGCTCCGGCAAGTGCTACTGCTTTGATAACGCGCGATGGGCGCATTGCAACTCAATCTCGTGATCGCTTCGCAGAGTTGATCTCTGTGCCTGAGCTTACGCCGATGGTTGCGTTGTTCGGGTTGCTCATCGCCGCTGCGCTTGGCTCAGTGCACGCGCTCTCGCCGGGACACGGCAAGACGGTCGTCGGCGCTTATCTGGTCGGTTCGCGCGGCACTGCGCGACACGCTGCATTTCTAGGGCTGACCGTAACCATCACGCACACGCTCGGCGTGTTCGCGCTTGGGCTTGTGACGCTCTTCGCGTCACAGTACGTCGTGCCTGAAAAATTGTTTCCGATACTCAGTCTCATATCAGGCGGCATCGTTTTGACAATCGGATTGAGCCTGTTCATCCGTCGCCTGCGGGCTGCGCTCGCTTATTCTAATCACACGCACGAGCATTCACATCATCACTCGCATGATGATCACACGCATGATCACGATCACCCACATGATGGGTCACTGGCGCATTCGCACGGAGGACAAACGCATTCGCATCTGCCGCCGGGCGCGGACGGCTCTCGCATAACGTGGCGCAGCCTTCTTGCGCTAGGCATATCGGGTGGCTTGCTGCCTTGTCCTTCTGCGCTCGTCGTGCTGCTGTCTGCGATATCGCTTCATCGCGTAGGCTATGGCCTGATTCTTGTGATTGCCTTCAGCCTCGGACTTGCTGCAACGCTGACAGCCGTTGGATTGATGTTCGTTTATGCAGGGCGTTTGATGAAGCGACCTTTAGGCAAGGGCCGACTCGTGCGTGTGCTGCCCGTAGCAAGCGCGTTCGTAATTGCGTGCGCGGGAGCGGTGATTTGCTATGAAGCAATCGCAGGCGCAGGCTGGAATCTGACCGGACTGTTCGGCTTGTTCACAAATACGGTTTCACAGGGAGGCACATTATCCACGGCGTCAGTCCTGACGTTCGGCCTCGTGTTCGGCCTGAAGCACGCAGTCGAAGCCGATCATCTGGCTGCTGTGTCAACGATAGTGAGCCAGAGAAAGAGCATTCTAAGCTCATCGCTCGTTGGCGGATTGTGGGGCGTAGGTCACACCATATCGCTGCTGATTGCAGGCGTAGCCGTTTTGGTCTTGCACGTGAAGATCGGCGAAAAGACTGCGCTGGCGCTGGAGTTTTGCGTAGCTTTGATGCTCATAGCTCTAGGCGCGAACGCGCTGCGCAAAATACTTCGCGGCGGAAAGCTTCATGTTCATTCACACCATCACGGCGAGCACGCGCATCTTCACCCTCACATACACGAGCATCCTGTTGAACCCTCTAATCACACGCATCATGGTTTGCGTTTCAACGCGCGCCCAATTTTCGTGGGAATGGTGCACGGACTTGCAGGCAGCGCGGCGTTGATGTTGCTTGTTCTTTCGACAGTCTCTTCGCCGGTTGTCGGGCTTTTATTCATTGCAGTGTTCGGCATCGGCTCAATAGGAGGAATGTTGATAATGAGCGCGCTCGTCAGCCTGCCGCTGCATTTCACTGCTAACCGGTTCAGCAAAACGCACAGGGCTGTTCAGGCGCTTGCAGCAATATTCAGTCTGGGGCTGGGCGTGATGA
>DATEKX010000041.1:0-4609 GCA_035277165.1 Blastocatellia bacterium
CAAGCTCGTTATAAATCGAGGCGACTTGTTCTCCTGTCACTTCTTCGGCGTTACCATACATTGACACGCCCTTATACTTTGGATTCTGGCCCGTGTCCATCACCCAGCCCACGCGCGGATTTTGCTTTATGGATTTCCACTTTTCGGCTTTCCTGTAGGTGCCCATATAATAATCACCATCTATTATGACGTACCAGACGGGCACGGCACGCGCGTAGCCGTTGCCATCCGTATAGGCCAGCCGCATCAACTCTTGTTGCTCGCAAAATTCTTTCATTTCTGGAGAAAGTTCTTTCATGCCTGATCCCTCCTTATAAGAAATGCCATTGTTATTATCAAATCTAACACGCGCCGCGCTAAGAAAACAGTTCATCCAAAGTGCGAATCACATTGTGAGATGAAGCAGGCTGCGCGTGATTGCCCGGTCGCTCGCAAAGCAATGTCTGAAACTCGGCAGATCGGGCAGCGTCCAGTTCGGCAACCACGTCCGAAATAAAAACGATTTCAGACGGCGCGCAAGCAAGCGATTGTGCGATGCGCTGATAACTTGCGGCGTCTCGCTTTGCTCCGACGTTCGTGTCGAAGTAATCGCGGATGAGCGAGGTTAAATCGCCCGCTTCTGTATGAGCAAAGAGCAGTTTTTGAGCCAACACGCTGCCAGAAGAATAAATGCAAATCTCTTTTTGCTGCTCGCGCAAGCGCCGAATCGCGCGCGGCACATCATCGAAAACCTGCGCTTGCAATTCGCCTGAGTAGTAGCCTGCTTCCCAGATTCTCCCTTGAAGCGATTTCAGCGGCGTGGACTTTCTATCTTGATCCATCAACCAGTGAACGTAAGCCGTGATGGATTCGATCAGAGTTTTTTCGGATTGATCTCGAAGCGGCGGAGGCTCGGATTTCTGCTTTAAGTCTTCTGCGTGTTCATGACGAAATCCAGCGATGTCGTCTTGCGTTGCTTCATCTGATATATGCTCTGCAAGAAAGCTCTGCACGCGAGCGCGGGCATAAGGAAACAGCACACTGTAGACGAAATCAATCGGCGTGGTCGTGCCTTCTATGTCGAGCAGGACGACGCTGACCGGAGATTTGAAAAGCAACGTCTTCACAGTAACCAATGACCGCGCGCTACAACGCGGGAAGATACGAAGGCCCAAGGCAAAGAGGCTGATAGCCAGCATCGGCTCCGCTCTCTGTATAGTTCGGCGCCCAGCCTGCCGGGTCTTGAAACAAACGGATGGCTCTGATCTCGCGATTCGAGCAGAGATTGAACCAGTGATGTGTGCCGCGAGGCACGCGAATCAAATCGCCCGCCTCGACTTCAATGGCAGCGACCTGACCTTCGCGCGGGCGAATGTGAAACAGGCCGCGCCCGTGAATGATGAATCGCACTTCGTCTTCGTCGTGCCAGTGCTCGCGATTGAACTTCGCAAGCATCAGTTCAAGCCCCGGCGTTTGCGGATTCACATCAATCACATCGGCGGTCACGTAGCCGCCGCGCGCTTTGAGCTTCTCTATTTCATCAGCGTAAGCCGCGAGTATCTCTTCTGCAGGCGCGTTCGGCGCAGTCTCATTAGATGGGTTCCATCGCTCGTAATCAATCCCAAGCCCCGCAAGATAATCTGTGATTTCCTGCGCATCTCGGATGGTTCGATTTTCATCGGGAATATTAACGATAGCCATAAATCATCCCTCTGCTTTTAATGACGTTCGGCCCAGTACTTCCAACAGGAATTCAAAAATCTCTACATGCCGTTTCGCTTCGGCAAGGTCACGGCCCCAGGTATAAAGCCCGTGACGGCGCAGCAGAAATCCGTGCACATTTGTCTGTTCGCGCAGCATCGCTTCTACTGATACGGCGAGCGAGCGCATGTCTTGAGAGTTTTCAATTACAGGCAGCCACTCGCTGTGCTCGTGAGTTGAAACGCCTTCAAGCCCTTTGAGCATTTCGTAGCCTTCGATAGTGATTCCGCCTTCGCAGACGTGAGCGTCGGACAAAATATTGCTCCAAACCGAATGCGTGTGCAACACAGCGCCCGCGCCTCTGAGCTTCGCAACAGCGATGTGCAGCAGCGTCTCGGCTGATGGGCGGCCCTCGCCTTTTATGACATTCGCATCAGAGTCAATTTCGAGGAAGTGCGTTGCAGCAAGCTCTCCTTTATCCAACCCGCTTGAGGTGATGGCGATTCGCAAAGGCTCGCGGCTGATGACTGCGCTGAGGTTGCCGCTCGTCCCAAGCACCCAGCCGCGCGCATAAAACTCTCGCCCAATCACGGCCAGTTGAGCGGCGAGTTCGGGAAAGCTTTTTTTCTCTTCTTTCACTAATCAGTTCTCTCGTTACTAAGACGCGATCTGGTAAATAATCGGGCGATATTTAGGCTCAGGAACAGGTTTGCCTTCGGCGCGCGCTGCTTCAAGCCAGGCAGCTTTAGCTATTTGCAACTGATCAAGCGCTTCTTCGGGCGTACTGCCGAACGCAGAGCAAGCATCGAGGTCGGGAATATCTGCGATATATCCTTCGTCCTCTTCGCTGTAAAATATGTTGATATGATAATCCCTCATTCTTCATCTCCTAGTTTAAGGTTATACCGTTCGACGAGTCGTAGGAACTGGCGAATCTGGTAAGGTTTTGCTTTTCCGTCTGCTTCCTGCAAATTCACTAACTCTGGAATATCAGGGTGAGTGAAGATATTATGGCTTCCATTAGTTCGTGATAAATAAAATCCAAATCCTTCAACAAGCAATATCATATCGCTGAATCTTATATTCTTTGATCCTGCTAAAGCCTTCTCCAGCAGTTTACGTCTATTCATCGCCCTTCTCTTATAATTCTTTCATAGACTCACGCCGTTTTCGCATAGCCGTGATCATCGGCCATCGCGCGCATGCGCCGAGCAAGCTTTGGATCAAGAAACTCGTCTCGATAGACAAACTCAGGATAGACATTCAACCGCTCTGTCAGCGTGAAGCCTTCGCGAGCCGTCTGCTCGGCGAGTTGCTCGATGTGAGGCCACGGCTTTTCAGGGTTGATGAAATCTTTCGTCAACGGCGAGATGCCGCCCCAATCGTTCAAACCTGCTTTCAACAAAAAAGGATAATTATCGTCAGACAAATTCGGCGGAACCTGCACGTTCATATCTCGAAGCACAAGTCGCGCGACCGCTATCGTGCGAGCGTGATCCATCAAGCTCGGTTCCGTGTGAAGCCGCATCGGAATATCGGGTTTCGCGCGGAAGTTTTGAACTATGACCTCTTGAATGTGGCCGTAGCGATCTTGCATCTCGCGCAGGGCCAATAGCGTATCAATTCGCTCGTCGAGCGTTTCGCCTATGCCGATCAGCATGCCCGTAGTGAAAGGAATCCGCAGACGGCCCGCCTCTTCGATTGTGCGAAGCCGAAGCTGAGGCGGTTTATCGGGCGCATTGTCGTGCGGCATACCTGCAAGCGCCAATCGCTCGCTCGTGCTTTCAAGCATCAATCCCATGCTCGGATTAAACCTGCGCAGTGTCTCTAAATCCTTTCGCCCCATCAAGCCGGGATTCGCGTGCGGCAGCAGTCCCGTTTCATCGAGCACGCGCTCGCACATCTCTGCAAGATATGAAAGCGTCGTCCGATGCCCCAATCGAGCGAGAGTTTCGCGCATCTCAGGAAAGATGGCTTCGGGACGATCACCCAAACTGAAGAGGGCTTCCTTGCAACCCAATCGCGCGCCCGCTTCAGCTACGCGGAGCACTTCGTCAGGCGTCATCGTGTGCGCGCCCGCCTGCCCCGGGTCTTTGCGAAAAGTGCAATAGCCGCAGTAGTCGCGACAAAGATTAGTCAGCGGGATGAAGACTTTTTTTGAATACGTGACGCGGCGGCCTTTGATTTGATCGCGCAATTCAGATGCCGCCGCAAGCAATGATTCAAACTCGTCGCCCGCGCCTGCGCGAATCAGCGCGCAGGCTGATTCGCGCGTGATGCGACCTTCGCGCGCTTCGGCAAGCGCTTCATCAAAGGAGATTGAGGTTGTAAGTGGTAAAACGCTCATGTGATAGATAATCTCAGAAGCTATTATAGCAGTCCCGTTAGGGACGACCTGTCTATAGTCTTTGTGGTATGGAAGGCTTCTGTAGCTCCTACGGAGCTACAGAATATATTCAATCTGCTTTAACTATAGACAGGTCGCTCCTACGGAGCTTCTCAAATAGCTTCTCAAATTTGAGATTTCAAATACGTTACTTGAACTCAGGGATCACGTCTTCGGCAAAGCGGCGAATCGAATCGTGATTGAACGGCGCGTTTGCTATCGGGATGAAATGAGTCACACCCGCATCAATGAACTGCGCGATTCGGTCGCGCACTTCCGAAGCCGAGCCGACGAGCGCGCCCATCGCGTATTGTTCGGGCGTGACGCCAAATACGTCTGCCCAACGCCCGAGCAACTCGTCTTTTTCTTCGCGCGAATCCGTCACCAGAGATGCGCCCGCCCACGAGACTTCTATATCGTTGAAGTTGCGACCCACCGCTGAACAATGTTCTTTCAACACTTCTATCTTATGGCGAAAGAGTTCGGGCGAGCCGAAAGTGTTCCAGATGTCGGCGTGCTTCGCTATGACTTTAAGCATCAGCT
>DATEKX010000042.1:0-6468 GCA_035277165.1 Blastocatellia bacterium
AAAAAACAATAGGAGGCATTTATGGCAGGAAAAAAAATTAAGGCAACGAGCTTAATGCTCGCCCTCACACTATGTGCGCAGCTTTTCATTCAAGCCGTCGCGTTCGCTCAGACCGATCAAGGCCGCATCGTCGGCACAGTCAGAGATCAGGCTGATGCGGTAGTGCCCGGCGCAAGCATCACAGTCAAAAACGAGCGCACGGGCGAAGAGCGCACAGTCAATGCGACTGAGCAGGGGCAATACCTCGTGACTGCGCTGAAACCATCTTTCTATACAATCAGCGTTAAGGCACAGGGGTTCAGCAATACTGACTTCACCAACATTCAGTTGTCCGTCGGCCAGGAACTTACGCTCGACATAGAACTCAAACCATCAGGCACTTCTGAAAGCATCACGGTCGTCGGAACTCAGGAAGCTGCGATTGACACAAGCTCTGCGCGCATCGGCGCAAACGTCAGTGAGCGCGAAGTGGTCGGTTTACCGATTAACGGTCGCCAGCTCTCGCAACTCTACCTGCAAGCGCCCGGCTCGCAAAACAGCGGATCAGGCACGTTCGGCGACATTCGCTTCAGCGGTCGCGCGGTGGAGCAGAACGCTATTCGTTACGATGGCATCGAAGGGTCGGCCATCATCGACGCATCGCCCGGCAATGTCAACGGCGAATTGCCATCTCCGTTCCGTCTTCAGTCGAGCCTCGAAAACGTTCAGGAGTTCCGCGTAGAATCTAACAGTTATCCGGCAGAATACGGCACAGGAACCGGCGGACAAATCAGCGTCGTGACTCGTTCGGGCGGGAATGCATTTCACGGTTCGCTGTTTGAATTCCTGCGCAACGACGTTCTCGACGCGCGTAACTTTTTCGACGGCAGCAGGAAATCGCCGCTGCGTCTGAATCAGTTTGGCGGTTCAATCGGCGGCCCGATCATCAAAGACAAATTTTTCTTCTTCGGCAGCTATGAAGGCTACCGCCTGCGCTCAGGCATCAACTTCCTCGAAGCAGTGCCATCGGCTTCAGCAGCAGCCCGCGCAGTCTCTTCAATAAGGCCGTTGATAGATTCGTTTCTCGGCCCCGGCGCTGTCATACTGCCGGGCCGCTCGGCGAGCCCCGATTTTGAATTAGCGCAACTCAATTCCAGCCAGAAGGTGAATGAAAATTCTGTGGCGCTTCGCCTTGATTATCGCTTCAACCCGCGATGGTCTATGTACGCGCGCTACTTCCGCGATCAAGGCAAAAATGATGAGCCGCAGGGGGTCACGGGTCGCCGCTTCGTCGTCACCTCCGTTCCTCAGAACGGCGTGCTCGCTTTGCAAGGTTCCCTGTCGGCCAACACGATCAACGAAGTCAAGCTTGGCTTCAACGAAGCGCTGTCGCGCGTCAACGGCATCGCACCTGTCGTCAACGGAATAGACTTGTCGAATGCCATAATCAATATCTCAGGCGCGGTCGCGAACGCAGGCATAGCTGGTCAGGGCGGAAGCTCAGGCATCGCCATACCGGGCGGATTGATACGCGGCAGCAGCGCGTTCAACGGTCGCGGATTCCCTTATACGCCTTACTCGCTCTCTCTGGTTGATAACCTGTCGTGGGTGAAGGGAACTCACAACGCAAAGTTCGGAGTCGAGGCGCGGTTTATCCGCATGTATACGGACAGGCTCGGCGGCATCACCTATACCTACTCGAATATCACTGAATTTCTTGCCAACAGAGTGCAGCAGGTACAGTTCAACGGCGACCTCAGCGAGCCTAGCCCTTTCAACGACGGAGCGGTTGGCAATCGCAAAGCCGAGCAGGAATACTACATAGGCTTTGCGCAGGACGAGTGGAAGATCAAGTCGAATTTTACGCTCAACTACGGGCTTCGATACGAGTACTACACACCGCTTCGCGAAGCTAATGACTTGAACGTGCAGTTCGACATCACCAGAGGCGTGTTGCTCGACCCGTCGCAAGACCTCTTCAAATCTCGCAAGTCCAACTTTGGCCCGCGCGTCGCAGCCACATGGTCGCCCAGTCCGAACGGGTCAGGATTTTTCGGCGGTGGTCGAACAGTGCTTCGCGGCGGCTTCGGAATATACTACGGGCCGGGCCAGACCGAAGACCAGATTCAGCCGATTGAAAGCGACCGCATAGCCTCGACCTTGAGCGGCGGCGCGTTTCCGGTTGATGCCAACTTGTTAAGAAGCAACTTCATCAACAACCCTAACAATCGCCAGTACCAGCCGCGCGCATACTCTCCTGACTACGCCATCCCGGAGCGCGTTTACCAGTACAGCTTCTCTGTCCAACAGGAGCTTTTCTACAAGATGGTTTTGACCGCAGCTTACGTAGGCAGTCAGGGGCGCAACCTGTTTTTGCGCAGCGTCACAAACCAGATTGTAGAAGTGAGAACCAATTCCAATCCGGCCAGCAACGCGATTGTAATTCGCGAGTTTGACATTGTGCAGGGGAGCACGATACTAAGGCCGTTTGCCGAGATCGACTTCAAGACGAGCGGCGGGCGCGACAGTTATAACGCGCTACAGCTTGCGCTCGGTCGCCGCTTCAACACGGGGCTGACGCTCAACGCGCAGTACACGTTTGCAAGAAGCTATGGAACCACCGGAGGATCAAACGAAGCGCTGACGGCTGGCAATCTGGCTCGCGAGGCATCAGAAACGCCTCCCGGCGGAAGAGTGGCCGACTTCGATTACGACGAAGGATGGAATCAGTTTGACGTGCGCCACACTTTCAACCTGAGCGCGATCTATTCGCTGCCTTTTGGCAAAGGAAGAACATATCTGAACGACCTCAACGGCATCGGCCAGGCCGTGCTGGGTGGTTGGGAAGTCGGCACTATAATCAATGCGCGGAGCGGCGTGCCACTGAGCGTACTTGTTACGCGGCCTGACGTGGTCTACCGTGATGCGGCAGGCAATATATTCGGTTCGCCAGCCGCCGGACGCACTGCCATCATCAACACTCCGGGTGGCGGCGCATCGCGCAACGTGCGGAGGCCAGACCTGATTGCCGGTGTTGATCCTTATATTCACATCAACGGGACAGCGTTTATTAATCCTGCGGCGTTTGCGATTCCCGCGCCCGGAACGTTTGGCAATCTCAAACGAGGCGCGCTGCGCGGCCCGGACTTTAAGCAATTCGACCTCGTAACATCGAAACGTTTCACAATCGCCGAATCGGCTAACCTCGAATTCCGCGCAGAAATTTTCAACATCTTCAACCGCGCGAACTTCGCCAATCCTCCGGTGACGCTGCCGAATGCGCTCGGAACGGGGCTGAACCAGATACAACCCGGTCAGCCTTTTACCTCAGCAGCGGCAGGCACTTTTGGGATAGTCAATTCGACAGTAGCCAAAACCGTCGGGCTCGGAACAAACAGGCAGATTCAGTTCGCGCTGCGTTTGAATTTCTGAACCCCTCGACTCACTCCCTCGATAGAATTCAAGTACGCTCGCCGCAACGTTGCGGCGAGCGATTTTTTTATTCCCCCTGAGAAGTGGTATCCTAGTCGAAATAATTCCGCTTCTCAGGGGAGGCTTGATGAATAAAAGTAAGAAAAACAACCGTGCCAATTCGATTTCCAATCGCAGGCGATTTTTGCAGGCAAGCACAATGGCTATCGTCGCGCCTACGCTCGGCAGTTCGCGCGCTACCGCTTTTCAAACAGCAAAGCCGTTTGAACTTGAAGAAACGACAATCGCAGATTTGCAGGAAGCGATGAAGTCCGGGAAGTATACTGCGCGGCAGATCACTGAAATGTATCTCGCGCGCATTGGCGACATAGACAAACGTGAACCCGCGATCAACTCTGTGATCGAGATCAATCCCGATGCTCAGTCAATAGCCGACGCGCTCGACCGCGAACGCAAAGAGAAAGGCCCGCGCGGCCCGCTGCACGGCATTCCCATGCTGATCAAAGACAACATTGATACTGCTGACCGAATGATGACGACCGCCGGTTCGCTCGCGCTCTCAGGTTCGACTCCATCAAAAGATGCTTTCATAGCCGGGCGACTTCGTCAGGCCGGAGCGGTGTTGCTTGGCAAAACGAATTTAAGCGAATGGGCGAACTTCAGATCGAGTCATTCCACAAGCGGCTGGAGCGGGCGCGGCGGGCTGACAAAAAATCCTTATGCTTTGGACCGAAACCCTTGCGGGTCAAGTTCGGGCTCAGGCGCGGCGACGGCGGCTAATCTCTGCGTCGCGGCAATCGGAACTGAAACGGACGGTTCAATCGTCTGTCCTTCATCGGCCAATTCGCTCGTCGGAATTAAGCCCACGCTCGGACTTGTCAGTCGTTCAGGAATCATCCCGATAGCTCACAGTCAGGACACGGCAGGGCCGATGGCTCGAAATGTTTCTGATGCTGCCATATTGTTAGGCGCGCTCACAGGGATTGATTCGCGCGACAAGGCGACGAACCAGAGTCGCGGCAAATCAATGACTGATTATACAAAGTACCTCGACCCTGCGGGGATGAAAGGCGCGCGAATCGGCATCATCAGAAAATCTTTCGGCTTTAACGAGCAGGTGGACAAACTGATGAATGAATCCATCGAGGTGATGAAGCGGCTCGGCGCGGTGATTGTTGACCCGGCAGACATTCCAACGGCGGGGAAGTTCGATGACTCAGAGTTCGAGGTGTTGTTATACGAATTTAAGGCAGACTTGAATGTTTATCTCGCGAGCCTCGGCCCGCGCGCGCCTGTGCATTCTTTGAAAGAGATCATCGCGTTCAACGAGCAGAATCGCGCTAAGGAGATGCCTTACTTCGCGCAGGAGATCATGATTCGAGCCGAAGCTAAAGGGCCGCTTACGAGTCCTGAATATCAAAAAGCTCTTGCAAAGAACCTGCGGCTTTCAAGAACAGAAGGCATTGACGCGGTGATGATAAAGCACAAACTCGATGCGCTGATTGCGCCGACGGGCGGGCCTCCGTGGAAGACCGATCTGATTAACGGCGATCATTTCACGGGCGGATTTTCAACCGCGAGCGCAGTGGCAGGTTACCCGCACATCACAGTTCCGGCAGGTTATGTTTACGGTCTGCCTGTAGGCATTTCGTTTGCGGGCAGAGCCTACAGCGAGCCTATGCTAATCAAGCTGGCTTACGCTTACGAGCAGGCGACAAAGCACCGTCGCCCGCCACAGTTTTTGCCCGGCGTTGAACATCTCATCGCATAGTTGATGCAAGGGAAGATTTTGTGCCGGAGCGCCGTCTAAATCAGGAAAAGTAATGAAGCCCTACGCGCAGAGTTCGTATAACTTCTGGTTTAACTCAAAAAATTGGAGTCGCAAAATGAAATATTTCCGCCACGCATTTTTCAGTTTCGCGCTTTTAGTCCTGTTTGGTTTGTTGGCTTTTCAACTGTCGAGTCCGGTTGCTGCGCAGGTTGCTAAGCCGGTTGAGATTAAAATCAACCCGCAGATTTTTGACGCTTATGTCGGGCAGTATCAAGACGCGAGGGACGCGGAATTCATCTTTTCGTTTTTCCGTGAAGGCGATAAGTATTACGTGCAACCGACCGATCAAGGGAGAATCGAGATTTTTCCGTCAGCCGAAACGAAATTTTTCCTGAAAGATTTCGACGCGCAAATAACATTCATTCGCGATACGAGCGGCAAAGTGATCTCGATCATCTGGCGTCAGGAGGGCAAAGATTATCCCGCTAAGAAAACCAGTGACAAGCCCGTCATAGAGCCTTATGTTCCATTCACTCGCAGCGAAGCAATGATTCCGATGCGCGATGGTGTTCGGCTTTTTACAGTTATTTTGACTCCGCAAAATCAGACCGAATCGCTGCCGATTATGATGAATCGCACGCCATACGGCGTGAAAGAGTGGGACGCGAACGGCGTAAATTACGGGCGCAGAGAATTGGTTGCTGACGGTTACATCTTCGTCTTTCAAGACATTCGCGGGAAGTTTGATTCGGAAGGGCAGTTTGTGATGGTGCGCCCGCCGCGCGACAAACGCGACAGCAAATCAGTTGATGAAAGCACCGACACTTACGACACAATTGACTGGCTTATTAAAAATATACCGAAGAATAACGGGCGCGTTGGAATTATGGGCGGCTCATACGACGGATGGCTTTCAACGATGGCCTTGCTTGAATCGCATCCGGCGCTCAAAGCCTCTTCGCCGCAAGCGCCTGTGGCTGATTTTTGGATGGGCGATGACTTTTTTCACAACGGCGCGTTTCGCCAGACTTACGGTTACGAATACGTGAAATCAATGGAGTCGTCGAAAAATTATGAAGTTGTCAGCTTCGGTAAAACCGATGCTTACGATTGGTATCTGTCTTTGAAAGCGCTCTCTAATCTCACAGCGCAACTTGGCGGAAAACTGCCGACGTGGAACGATTTTGTCGCGCATCCGACTCACGATTCTTTCTGGCAACAACGCGCCGTGAAGACGTATCTCAATCAAGCGACCGTGCCGACTTTAGTCGTCGGCGGTTGGTGGG
>DATEKX010000043.1:0-7675 GCA_035277165.1 Blastocatellia bacterium
CCTCAGTCGCTGCTCAGAGAAGGAGCCAATCAGGTTACGCTGACCGCGCAGGGCGGGGAAAGCGACTTCAGCTTTGTTGACTATATCCGCATCTCTTACTGGCATAACTTTATGGCAGATGGTGACCGATTGCGATTGACCGTGCCGGGCAAACAGAAAGTGACGGTCGGCGGATTTACCAGCAACTCAATCAAGGTTATGGATATTACTGATCCAAACTCAGTTCAAGAACTCAGGGCGGAGGTAATTCAACAAGCAAGCGGCTTCGTCGTTAAAGCCACTCCCACCGGCAGCGGGCAAAGAACGTTGCTTGCGTTTGCCAACGCTCAGGCAAACAGTCCCGCCGCGCTTTGGTTGAATTATCCGTCCAGTTTGCGAAGCAATAACAACGGGGCTGATCTGATTATCATCGCGCATAAAGATCTTTTTACGGCGACTGAGCCGTTGATGGCGCTGCGCCAGGGGGAGGGGCTTTCCACAAGGACAGTATATGTCGAAGACGTATACGATGAGTTCAGCTACGGCCAGAAATCTCCGCAAGCCATCCGCGATTTTCTCGCTTTCGCGAGGTCGAATTGGAGCACGGCTCCTCGCTTTGCATTGCTGGTCGGAAGCGCCAGCCGCGACCCGAAGAATTACATCGGGTTCGGTGACTCTGATCTTGTGCCGACGAAAATTATAGACACAGCAAAGATGGAGACCGCATCCGATGAGTGGTTCGCAGATTTCGGTAACAACGGATTAGCCGATATACATATCGGGCGATTGCCTGCGCGCACTGCCGAACAGCTATCGGCGATGATTTTTAAGATCATCACTTATCAAAAGTCCGGGTCTTCGTCAGAGGCTGTGTTGTACGCAGACAGCAACAGCGATTTTGATTTCGAGGCGGCGAGCGCTTCGCTCAGGTCTCTGATTCCGCCTGACGTCAATGTGGAACAGATCAATCGAGGAGAAACAGACGCGGCTACGGCTCGACGCAGGTTGTTCAAAGCCATTCAGCGCGGGCAGAAGGTCGTAAATTACATAGGCCACGGCAGCGCGACGATATGGAATGACTTTGTTCTGACGTCGGATGACGCGGTGAGCATCAGCGGCAATAAGCACTTGCCCATGTTTGTGATGATGACCTGCTTGAACGGGTACTTTTTGGACTCCGGCGCGTACTCGCTTGCCGAAGCGCTTATGAGAGCAGACCGCGCTGGCGCTATTTCGGTGTGGGCCTCGTCAGGAATGACGGCGTCGGCAGATCAGGTGGCAATGAATCAGGAATTTATCCGGTTGGTCTTCTCTGACGTAAATCAACAAATCACGTTAGGGGAAGCGATTGCCGGAGCAAAGGCTGTTTCAAATGATCTGGATGTTCGCCGCACCTGGGTTTTATTTGGTGACCCGACGATGAAGCTCAGGTGAAGGAAGACGTAATATAGGGGCGACACTGCTGTAGTCGCCCCTACGTTTTCATCGCGAGTCGAATCTCAACGCGCCCGCTTCCGCGAGCATTTGCATAAAGGCTTCAAGATCGCTACGCGCTTCTTCAGCCGTCACCGTGAATTCAGATTCGATTGTGACGGCAACCTCTTCTGCGCTTCGTTTGCCATCAATCAACTCTACGATGCGGCTTCCGATCTCGTTGACCACAATCACTTCGCCGCTGTCGGCCAGAACAATCACGGCCAAACCATCAACGCTCTGCATCGCTACCTGCGGATGCAGCACTGGGTATTTCGCATTCATAAATTTCTCCCCAAAATCCTGAGTCGAGCCGAAAGCGTAGCGCGTGTACAGGCACGCGTTCTATTATTTGTGCACAGATTTCCACCGCTCGTTTTGCATGAGCGGCATCAATTATTACAAAAGGCATGCAAGCCAACAATCGTGCTAAGGCTGCGGGCCGATCTATGTGGGCGATTGCGTGCTCTGGCGCTTTGACCAGCGCAAACAGGCCGCGCAAATCTGCCGACGTGTTCACGCGAGGAGCTTCGGGAAAATCTCCGCGAAAAGGGACGCCATAGACGCGCACTTTTCCATTAACAATTCTTAGAATGATCAGATCATCGCTTAAAATAGTTTTATCGAGCGATAACCGCGACGCCGTTGATTTGCCGCTTCCCGACGGGCCGAAAAAAACGAAGCCCTCGTCATTACAAACGACTCCAGCCGAATGCAGGAGCAATCCGCCCGCCCGCAGGCACAGGTGAGCATACAGCACTCGCAGAAAATTTTCGACATCTGTTTCCGGCGCAATCTCTAAAACGCCCGTGCCGCGTTCAATGTCCACCTGTCCCTGGTCGAAATGCGAGCGATATTTCAGATGGCCTTGATCGTAAGATGTCTCGATGATCCAGGGTCCCGGCTCCATGGGAATGAATCGCGCCCCCTTGCTTACTTTGACGCGAATAATGACTTGCGGCTCCTGGTCAGTTGCAATGAACTCTCGATAACGTTCACGCACAGACGCACGCTTATCATCGTCGGCAATCTCAAGCGCGACGGCAATGCCAGCGATTTCGAGCTTCACAGTGTTTTCAGAATCGATTGAGTTCATCCACTTGCGCGACTGGAGAGTATAGTCCTTCGCGTGACAAAAAAACCTGCGCGGGCTATCAGATGAGCCGCTTTGCCTGCGCGCCGTAGATAGTATAACGGCATCAGCCCTCTATTATTAATCTGATATCGCGTTTGCATATAACCGCGAGACGGAAACATTACTCGCAACCAGTACGCCGATTTTCTCAGCGTGCCTCTCAGTCCAAGCCCTTTCAGCGCATCAAGCTCGGCGTCGGACAACTTGTTTGTGGCTGCAAATACCATACGCCCTCTCCAGGGCATTTGAATTGTACGCAAACGCTCGTAAGAAGCAACAGGTATTGCGATGCCCCATCTCTTTCGCACTTCTGACAGAGCTTCGTACAACACTTGCGATAATCCGAATTCTTCTGCTGATTCAATAACATCTTCCCAGTCAATCTGCTCGTAGCAGCGCGCAACCAACAAAGCCAGATCGTATGACCAGATGAGCCGCCGATAACTGTGCATCATGTAGTGCGCTGACAGGTGCAGCAGTTGCGCTGTAGGCGAAAGGGCAAATGCGCGCCGATGGTTTATCGAGATTTCCATTCTCCGCTGCCAAAACCACTCTACGGGAATGCGCTCGAAGTAATAAGGCGTTGTGAAAGCATGCCAGTGAAGATCAATTTGCGAAGGCCGGTTGCCCTTTCTGAGAAAACCTTGTTCTACTGAAAACCTGTTTGCAAATCCGTGCGACATCTCGGCATAGGCAATATAGCCTTGCTCAATTAGCGCACGTGTGGCGCGCTCGACTGTGTCAGGAGCGATCAATAAATCCAGGTCGCCCATCGGTCGCAATGCGATGTCGGGATAGATGGTCACTGCAAGCGCGCCGCCTTTGAGAATGATTAGCGGTATCTTTTCGCGTTCGAAGCGATCTATGAAACAAGAGAGGTCTTGAAAAGCCTGACGATTGGCTACGCTCGCGCGCACGTAAGCAAGGCGCAGAGTCTCAATCTCGTTTTTCGGCACGACGTTTAAGAGTCCGCTTTCTTTGAGGGACGCGAAAACGAGCGGGCCGAGGCCGTGCTGGTCGGCTGTTTTAACAAGCAACGGCCAATTCGTATCTTCGAGGGCGGGCAACGGAGTTGCGCTTTCATTGAGAGGAAACGCTGCGCGGATCAACTCGATAATCGTATTTTCAATATGCGTGAGCGTCATCTAGATCGTCCTTCATTGAATAGTCCATACGGCAAACCGCAGCCCTGCGCGCAAGATACGCACGGCCATGCGCCTGAGAATTTTTGGCTCTATACGGTTGGCTGACAATTGGCAGCGCGAAAGAAAAGCGATGACAAAAGCCCGCCGCATTGCTCGCGCAAAATGAACGGACTTCTTATGCCCTGCTTGCTCTATAGCGATTACCTTGCCGACCAGTTGAGTCCCTTGCCACGGATCATCAGCCTGCAGAGAATTATCTCCTTTGGTTATCAGGTGAACTTCATTGTCTGATGTATAGCTGCCGATGAGGCGATGCGCGATACGAGCGTTTGCCACTTTGCGAACGACTATATCGCCCGGTCGCAGTTCATCCGGCAATGCGGCTGAGACCAGAACTTTGTCGCCCGGCGCAAGCGCAGGTTGCATGCTTGCGGTGGACATAGTGAAACAAAGCGATCTGCCCGCGCGCAGGTGATCTGAAATCAAATCATTCGCGGTCAACTGAATCGTTTTCTGGTTAAGCTCGTATGAGTGCAAAATATTTCTTGCGCCGATGGATAAATTGATACAAGAATCCGAGGTAGTTTTTAGGGGCAATAAATGGGGAGGGTTATGGCTTCAAGCGGAGCGCGGGGATCGCTTACAGTTCAAGCTGCCGGAAATATCAACCGGCTCCAGCAATTTGATACTGCTTTTATGACAAGGGCCTTAACCACATTCAGGATATATGCTCACCGTGCCAGATGCAATAGATAATATTTGGCGAGGCCGTTCCTTTGAAATGCCTGCGCATTAGAAAGAAACGGCCATACTTTCAGGTCAATCGTTCAACCCTTGCGTTTTGCAATTGCGGCATCCAGAGTTTTCAGTGCTCGTTCAACGTCAGCCACATGCTTGCGAGCGCGTGCTGCGACGGCTTTCATATTGCGCAGGTCGCCGCCAGCGATTGCTTCCTTGATAGGTACGCCGTAGGGCGGTAGCGGCCCGCTCGGCACAGTCGCCGCCTTTTTGCTCTTTCCTCCCGATGCGCTTTTCTTTGTTGGCATGAGTGATCCTCCTTATTGAATGTTCAGAAGTTGCGCAAGTCGCTTTTGTGCTCGTCGCGCGCGACGCAATTCGTTGTTGTAAGCAAGTCGAAGCAGCCTCACATCTCCTCCGCAGTGGGGGCAATCGCTCGTACCTCGCGCCAGATAATGATTGCAGCCGCGACATAGTTGCAGCTTTTGCCCCTTGCGAGTCGGGCTAACTTCTTCAGGCTTTCGTTTGAGACCAGATGTAAGAGCGATCAAATTCTTCCGCGCGCCTACCAGTGAGACACTGGCTTCTGCGCCCTCGTTGTTTGATGCTGCGCCGCCGTTAAGACCTTCGAGCACCAGCGCGAACTTGCCATGATCGAAGGGCAGACCCGGCGGAGCTTCTTCTCGAACTATTCGCTCGCGCAGCCCACGAGCCGCAAGCTCAAGCGCGCGATGGTGACAGTAAGGATTGTTTCCCGGACGACCGAACAGCGTGTGTGTAGTCCAGGTGCAACCCGCGCGGCACACGTCAGCGTAATAACACGAGCGACAAAATCCCCATAGATCATCAACAGTCCGATTTCGCGTGAAAGCAATTTCCGGGCTTGCCTCCCATATCTGCCGGGCCGTAAGGTCGCGGATGTTTCCGCCTGAGTAAGCTGTCGTGGGCAAAGACGGGCAACCTTTGATCGTGCCATCGGCTTCGATGCCTACAGTATTCTGGCCCGCGTTGCAGCCGCTCCAATGCACTTGCTCGTCACCAAAGCCTCGCAAAAGAGACTCGTATGGGCCGAAGTACCCGATGTTATTACCGGGCTGCATCAGGAAGCCGCGATCAACGCCCTTCTTGTAAAGATCAGCCAACAGCGGCATCAATTCCAGCAACTCGTAGGGCTGAAGCAATAATTCGGGATTGTCGGCAGCTCGGCCCATCGCAACCGTCAATTGAATCTGCCAGTGACTTGCTCCGGCCTCGATGAACAACTCCTGCATCTCGGCGAGCTGCGGCATGACGAGCGAAGTTATTTGCGTGTTGACACTGGTCGTCAGCCCGTACTTGCGCGCATTACGGAGCGCTTCCAGCGCTTTGTCAAACGATCCGGCCACGCCACGCAAACGATCATGCAAATCCTTCAGTCCATCAATAGAAACGCCCGCAGCAGCCAGCCCCGCATCGGCTGCTTGTCGCAGCCGCTCATCAGTCAAATGCAGGCCGCCGCTTTGTAAAGTACACTGGATGCCGTTGGAATTGATTTCGCTGATTATCTTCAGCCAATCCTTGCGCAGGTAGGCTTCGCCGCCTATCAGAGTTATCTCGCGCGTGCCGAGGCGCGCAAACTGGCGCACCAGATCAAGGCATTCTTCCGTAGAAAGTTCTCGGCTCCGCACATGGCCCGCTCGCGATCCGCAATGCAGGCATTTCAGATCGCAGGCCAGCGTTATCTCCCAAACTATATGAACGGGAGTGAAGTTCAGTACGTCGTTCGCCGACAGGTATCGTTTCGGCGCTGACGTCCGATTTGGCATGGATACCAATCTCCTGATTGATTAAGTGGCGCTGACTACAGGAACAGAACTAATAAACAAATCGCCGCGAACAACTTGCGGTCTGGTGTTAGCCTTTCGATTTGGTTATGGCCTGATCCAGTTTTGCAAGCGCTGAGTTTACATCGGCTAAATGTTTGCGTGCCTTTGCAGCCATGCTTTTCATCGCTTGCAGATCGCCTGACGCGGCAGCTTCTTTTATCGGTGCGGCGTAGAGCGGTTGAGGGGTTGGGCCAGGCTTTACCGGTTTTGCGCTTGCCTTCTTGGTGGACTTACTTGCTGCTTTAGCCATGAACATCCTCCTTTAATATACATCGAGATTTTGGAAGTGAAGAAAGTATGCGCCATTACTATCTGTATTATGTGGATTCCTGTCAAGCAAAAAGATGTTCTCTAACGCCCTTGCTTTGTTGATTACAAAGATTAATCTGTTTCTGGCGTAAGCTTCGCTTCTACGCGCTTGCGCCACAGGAGGCAGAGCCTAATGGAGCGTAAATCACAGCAACAGCCGAAGTATTTAGGGGTGAAGTTGCGTAAGGAGAGAGAGAGGTTTAACTATAATTAGCGGAGATGACACGAGAGCTACAGCGGATAGGATGTGGGCAGTTACGCCCGCATTACGTTGGGGAGTTTGAGAAGGGAAAAAGGATACCATCACATCTGGTTTTACTTGCTTACTCCAAATTAATCGATTTATCTATAAACCATTTTGTTGACGATGATCTGGACTTGCCCAAACGTCCGGCGGCCAAGGCCAAAGCAGTGAATCGGATTTTTTGTGCAGAGCCGCTTAGACCTGATCGAAAACCAGTGCTCTGTAATCGAAGTTTTTGTAAATAGCCATAACCATTGCTATCATTCAATAATGGCTAGAGGAACAGAATTCATTCAATTGAAGGTCGAACAATGTCAGATACAAACGAGCCTAAACAGGACCTCGAAGCCGCGGATGATAGAGATTCCTATGAGTTCGACCTCTTCATCAGCTACGCGACCGATCCTGACTACAGGCTGGCCCGCCAATTAGAAAGCTTCCTTGAAACGTTCTACCGCCTGCCGACGCCGGATAACCTCTTGCTGAGGCCGCTGCGCGTGTGCGTGGACGGCTCCGACTTCAAGGCCGCGCGTGGGGGCGGCGAGGGCGCTAAGGTAGAGGCGGTCATAGAGCACTACCTGGCGAAGTCGCGTGCCCTGCTCGTCCTCTGCTCGAAGAACGCACGCCGCTCGCCGTGGGTTGACAAAGAGCTTCGCTGGTTTCTTACACACCGTGACTACGATGCCGTCATGGTGGCGCTCACGGAAGGGGAGGCATTGAACAAGCTGGATGAGGTCTTCCCGCAAGCTCTCGTCGAAGCGGGCATGCATGAGCAGATCGCATATGA
>DATEKX010000044.1:0-3047 GCA_035277165.1 Blastocatellia bacterium
CTTAAACCCGGAGCTGGCTCGGGCGAGAAGAATCATAAGATTTCGATTCAACTTCACGAGAACCGCCCATAAAAGAGCAATCTTTATTCTTTGAAAGTGAGGTGCGCTAAAGCCGGTTCTTAAGGCACTGAGAATGTAATCCTATTCATAGAGGATGTCAAACTTATGTTTCAATCTGAAGATATTTTATGCCGCGTGGGAGGTTATTTGTGTAACATAGAAAACATAATTCTGCTGGCGATTTATATTTTGCTTGAAATTAATTTCATTAGGCGTATATTGGAGTGGGCTTAATCACCGCCACATTTTCCGACTCAACTTAGAATCGGCTGCGTAACGATGAAGAGCAGGCAAAAAAGATTTACGAGATTGCGTGGGGCATGTGCCCTTTTTGCGCTGCTTGTAGGGTTGCTGTCGGCTCCGATCACCTTAGCTCTGGACTCGCCCGATGTCTGTTCGATGGCCTGTTGTGTAGAAGAGGGGCATTGCTGCTGTAAGCCTAGCCACGCCACAGTCAAAGGGCAGATTCCCGATCAGCAAGATCATATTAAGCTTGCGGAAATGTTCGCGCCCTGCCCAGAAGGATGCGCTACGCTGCCTTCTTCATCCAATCTACTATTTCGCGGTTTTGTCAGAGCGGCGAATCATCAGGTGCCAGCAGCTATTCCGGCCATCATTCATTCGGATTCAACTTTCATCTCTCTGAAGCCTGTAGAATCAGATCCTTCTTCTCCGCGCGGGCCACCCGCTCTCCTTAAAAGTTAAATTGCTTACTCATCGAGGTGGAAATACTTCATTTCCGTCAGATGCGGGCATATGCCTGATCTGCGAGGTCGGTTATACCTCGATGACTGCTCATCCCTAGAACATGGCCCGAAGTATTTTATTGATGGGGTTCTCGTTCCGGGATGGCGATCAGTCGTAAGCTCACTGCCGGATGGCAGCAGCGTGCGCTGATTAAGGAGACTCAAGTGATTAAAAGATACATGGGCCACGCGGGCCTGGCGTTACTTTATGGACTGCTGAAATGCTCGCTCATAATGCTTTTGACTCTACTGTCGTAACTGTCGGCGAGACACGCTTGCAATCGCTGACTTAGCCACAACTACGCAAAACACAGGAACCGAAAGCAACGGCGAGGCATGAGCAAAATTACCAGTCGAAATCAGATTAACAAAGTTCGCGCGGCAAGCGTCGTGATTGCGTTGCTGCTCGGCTGGCTCTGTACTCCTGCCTTGCTTGCGGCACAAACTCTCGATACTTGCTCAATGCAATGCTGCGTCGAGCGAAAGCAGTGCTGTTGTACACCGCGCCATGCATCGGTCAGAGAACCTGTTGATGGCAAAGAGAAGCTTGAACGGAATGCGATAGAATCACGCTGTCCTGAAGGCTGTCTCGCGCCCAAAGTAATAAACTCCTTTTCCCTGAGCTATCTGTCCTGCGCTTCGGCTAGTAGCAGTTCTTTTGATGGCTCAACCGATCTTGCTTTCCATCGCGTTGATTTACCTTTGGAACATCAGGTATTGAGGCAGTCATCTCCTCGCGCTCCACCAGTCTCTTTCCAAGATCAAATTGCCTGAAGGCCGAACCTGAGCAACCTCCCCGCCTTCGCAGGTTGAGACTTCGCTGCTCAAACGTATCGGCGCACAACGTGATTTTTGAACTGCTTAAGCAGAGATCAAAGGAGAAGAGATATGTTTTCAAAGGGCAATAATAGACTCATCCGCAGTTTAGTTTTAATCGTTCTTATGAATTTGATCGGCGGGGCAGCACTGCCAGCTTTCGCTCAACAATCGGTGTCTGCGGCCACGCTCGGCGGTCGCGTCGAAGACACTAACGGGGCGGCTCTCACCTCATCGTCTGTCACTGCTACCAATACGGATAAGAATCAAACGTGGAAGACTACCAGCGATGATCAGGGCCGTTTCAACTTTCTCTACCTGCCCGTCGGTAACTATCGCCTGACGGTCGAGCAGTCGGGCTTCGCTACGGTTGTTAAAGAGTTTCCTCTTAACATCGGGCAGGCGCTCGACTTGCCCTTGCGACTTTCCGCAGCGGGCGTCACTGAGACGCTCAGCATCACTACCGTGCCCGTGATTGAGACCGTTCGCACACAGGTGGCTGAGACGGTTGTCCCGCATGAGATAGATTCTTTGCCGCTCAACGGGCGCAACTATCTCGACCTTGCGGCTCTGACCCCGGCTGTGACGCGCGCCAACCCGGTCGCCAATCAACGCTTCGCCGAAACTTCCGCCGTGCCGGGAACACAGATCAACATCGCGGGCCAGCGCAACATCAATAACGGCTTCATCATTGATGGGCTGTCGGCCAACGACGACGCCGCAGACCTGCCGGGCACTTTCTTCAGCCAGGAAGTGATCCACGAATTTCAGGTCATCACCTCAGGCGGCATCGCAGAATTCGGGCGCGCTTCGGGCGGCATCGTCAATGTCGTGACCAGTTCAGGCGGCAACGACTGGCGCGGGCGGATGTATGGCTTCTTCCGCAATCAGCGATTCGACGGGCGCAACCCCCTTGCCGCAACCCGTGACCCGCTGACACAGGCTCAGTATGGCATCTCGCTCGGCGGCCCGATCAAACGCGACCGCACTTTCCTGTTCGGAAATTTCGAGCAGACGCGGCTGCATAACTCAACGGTCTTGACCATCCTGCCAGCGAATGTGACGGCCCTTAATGCCGTGCTCGATCAGATCAACTACACAGGCCCGCGCATCAGCACGGGACTCGCGCCTACGGGCTACAACGCGAGTAACTTTTTCTTGCGCGCCGACCATCGCATCAACTCGGCGAACCTGCTGACGGCGCGTTACAACTTTTACGACATTGAAAGCGGCAACGCGCGCGGCGTCGGCGGTTTGAACGCTGTGAGTCGTGGCACGTCACTCGAAGACCGCGACCAGACGATAGCCGTCAGCGAAGTGGCAACCTTGTCGCCGCGCTTCGTCAACGAAGCACGCTTTCAATTCACGCGCAGCCGACTCGCCGCGCCGCCTAATGATTTGATCGGCCCGGCCATCACAATTTCA
>DATEKX010000045.1:0-2074 GCA_035277165.1 Blastocatellia bacterium
TCGCTTGAGAAACACGGTCACTTACTCAACCCTCCGTGGTCTCAAAGCAAAAATGAAAGATAGCGAAGGCCGCGATCCCGGCGTAATCTCGGCGTCCCCCTGTGGTGAATTAACTTCAGTTATCAGAACTTATCACTTATCTTTGCTTTTTGTTTTCTTCGGCTTCGGCTGCGGAGGCGCTATCACGCCGGGCTTGAGCAGTTCCGCTATCGCCGTGCCTTCAATGTCCGTGAAGCTCAATCCTAAAATCGCAGCGGCGGTTGGCGCTATGTCAACCATACGAGCAAGCGTCATCCGCGCGCCTACTCGCGCGCTCGCGCCATAGATTACAAGCGATGAACGCATCTCTGCTCGCGTCGGCAACTGGCCGTGCGTGCCGCGATAATTTTTCGGAACATGAGTATCATCGCCGGTCATCTGTTCGCCAAATCCGAAACCCGGCGCGGCGTCCAACATCAAAAACGCCGTAGGAATTGATCCCATTTTCTTCATCTCTGCCTGATTCAAAATGCGATGTATGGGGCTGTTGTCTTTCGCCGCTATCTTATTAAAGATCGCAGTCACTTTCGCGGCAGTCTCTTTGTCATTCGCGTCGCGCAACACGATTGCGCACGAGCCACCAGCGGGCCACGCTGCGGCTTTCCAATCCGTAGGCTTGCCGCTCGCGTCGAGCGTAATGAGTTTCTCTTTGACCAAAATCACATTAGGCTCGAATCGCTTTTGGACTTCGGCGAATCCGTGATCCGATACCAGCAGGAAAGTCGTCTGATCAAATATGCCTGCTTTGCGCGTCGCTTCAATGATGCGGCCAACAAGTTCATCCATGCGCTCTGCTGTTTTCAGAGCTTCGGGCGAGCGCGGGCCGTAGGTATGATGCGCGCCGTCAAGTTCGAGCAGGTGAATCAGCATCAGGTTCGGCTTGTAATTTGTGATTATGTATTCGCTGATGGCAGTGCGCCGTCCGTCATTGCTCGTGTCGGTGCTGGGTGATGCGCTAATGGCTTTCGCAATCAAATCCGGCGTTGAATATTGCAAGACGCGATTTCTCGAACTCTGCCCGGCGGGATTTTCTTTGGGGTCTTTGATCTCCGGCATGCTGTAGTCAATCTCTGCCCCTGCGGTCACAGGCCATCCGACATTCGCCGTCACGAGCCCCGCTTTCTTTGCCATTGACCATAACGTTTCAGACTTCAAATCTTTCGTGAACCAGTACCACTCTCCTGTCTGAGGATCGGTCGGAGCCTCGAAGATTCGATTCTGATATATGCCGTGAGTCGCGGGCCGCACTCCTGTTATGAGCGTCGTGTGAGATGGATAGGTGACCGACGGAAAGACGCCTTCAACACCGGCGGCGTAAGCGCCGCCCAATTTCATCTGCAAAAAATTCGGCACGCGAAGCCCTAACTGCGCAGGCTCGGTGTAGTAGTCGGGCACAAGGCCATCAACTGAAATCATGATGACGTGAGCATCTCGTCTTGGCTCTGTGTTTTGAGCAGGCGGTTGCTGCGCGCCGGTTTGCGCAGGAACCATGACAGAGATGAAAAACAGCAACATCCAGAGCATCGTTACGCATCGCGAGCAGTTGATCTTGATCATTGTCGTTTCGCCTCCGGTCGAAATAATTGCAATGAATCATCTATGCGACAGTAGCCGGTTCTTCTTTCGCTTTTCGATTCCTTTCGATTACGCGCCGCGCTCCGTTCAACGCGACTGAAAAAATCAACACCCAGATGACTGCTGAAAACACGAACATATAATGGTGCAAGGGCAGCGTGTAGCGAAACTCCGTGTGCAGAACAGACTGAAACACGAAATAATAGAGCGGCACCATCAAAACATACAAACCGCGACGCAGCCCCATGAAGAAAACCGTCGCCAGTCCGAGTATGATAAACAATATCGAAGTCTCTTTCGCAGACCTCTGGATGAATCTCGCAACAGGCCGCGTCCACGATATGCTTTCGCCATAGGCCACGATTGGAATCGCCCAGAGCTTGTCTATCGGCGGCGATGCAAAAGGCTCACGCGGCTTTTGATTTATTGGTAGCCTCGCTTCTTTGCCCGCTTCTTTGAA
>DATEKX010000046.1:0-5510 GCA_035277165.1 Blastocatellia bacterium
TTTGTGTAGATACCAGTAGGTTACACCCACGGCTATTAAATGTGTCCCCTTCGTGGACTATTTATAATTTCTCTATCCCGGAATGATTAGCTCCTGCGTTAAATATCCCTCAATCGAAGTAGCACAATTGTGCCGGGGCGGCAGGCCAACGCGGCCACTCGCGCTCAAAAAAAATGGTCGTTCGCAGCCATTAAAAATAGGAGTCCTGCACGATGCGCCAGAAACCGGCCTGTGGTCTAATGGCCTCGTTCGCAAGTGAGGATTTTTAATCGGCGCAGGCAATGCTCGGATGGCTTCTTCAAGTCACGAACACGGTTGAGCCGAACAAAAAGTGCTCTAGCTCGGCAACTAGGATGGGGATGATGTCGGGCTGGCACGGGGACGCCGGAGCTTAGGCGGCATGCTCACTCCGCCTGCTTCGGCTCCCCCTCTATGCGACATGCGAGGAAGATAAAATGATGATGTGCAGTTTCTCAAGTGAATGCGAAGATCAACAGGATGCCGTTAATAATGATAGCGGCAGGCTGTCGCTTGATAACATGAACAGAAATGACAGGCTGGTGATAAAGACTAACAACAGCACTTATCAATTCGTATTTGCCGATCCGGCCCTGCGACAAGGTATGCTTTCCGGCGGGGCGTTGAGCGGCACACCGCGCAGCGCTATCTTGATTGGCTCGATTCTTGAAGGCGCGGATGGCCGCGCGAGCGAAATTCCCGGACTCAAAGTCGGCGCGCGCGCAGTCTTTTATATGGTTTCGTCTGCCGGGATGGAGCGGCTGATTACTTCTGTTGTCGTTAATCTTACTCTCGTCAGAGGCGACAAAAAGTTGCCGCCTTTGACAGACTCTTCTGATAGAATGTTGCTCGCGCAATGCTTGATGTCCGCTTGACCAACGAGCGCGGACGGTTTAATTTTGAAATCTCTGAGCAGAGGGCAATAATCTGGACGAGCAGCCTTGCCCTCCCCTACAATCGGGCTATTGGTACAGTATTATCGTTTCTCTCCCTTGCCAGTGGATGATACGCAAGCAACTCATCATCTGTTGACGCTGTCTGGTGAACTTTATGGCAAGAAGCGAATCAACAAACACGCCATCAAAATCGGCTCGCATACTGCTTGTAGAAGACAATGCGGTGAATCAAAAGATAGCGCTTCGCCAGCTTCAAAAACTCGGATACACCGTTGATGCCGCGACGAATGGATTGGAAGCGCTCGAAGCTCTTTCGAGAGTTGCTTACGACGTGGTGTTGATGGATTGCCAGATGCCGGAAATGGACGGCTACGAAGCGACGCGAGAAATCCGTAGACGTGAAGGGGAATCCCGTCACACGACTATTATCGCGATGACCGACAATGCTGTTGAATCGAATCGCGAGCGCTGCTTTCAATCCGGCATGGACGATTACCTCAATAAGCCAGCCCGCCAGGAAGACCTCGCAGCATTATTAGAGCACTGGACGCAACCCCCTTCCGCAGCGTCATCGAAAATGGATGCGGCTGCCAATGGATACGCTCCTGCCAAAGTGATAGACCGCGAAGTTATTAACCGTCTTCGCAAGCTGACAAAAGGAACTTCTCCTGACCTGCTGCCGGGAATGATTGATCTGTTCATAAAGGATTCGCCCGCGAGAATTAATAGGATGAAAGAAGCGCTCTGGCACGACGACGCCGAGGCGCTTGCGCAAGCGGCCCACTCGCTTAAAGGCAGCAGCGGGCAGGTCGGCGCGCGGCGAATGCATGCTTTGTGTGACATCATCGAAGAACGCAGTCGCGCAGGCTCTATGCGCGGCGCGACGGCGCTGCTTTTGACACTTGAAGAAGAGTTCGGTCGCGTCTGCCTCGCGCTCGAAGCGGAAAAGAAACCTGCCAATTAGCATTCGTTCTCAAAGCAATTCATCTCTGCTGATTATGAAATCAGTTCACCGCAGAAACGCCGCAGAACGCAGAGATTTCGCAGAGGAAAACTATTAAATCTCTGCGCCGCCTCTGCGCCCTCTGCGCCTCTGCGGCGAACTGATTTTATGTATGGGCAAGCATCGGATATTGGTTGCAGGGTGTGATATACTGGGGCTGCCTCGCAGTTGGGATTCCCAATAAAAAGCAAATCAAAGCGACGGTATTGAAGAAGACTAAATCGAACAACCGGTCGAATAAAGCAGCAAACAGAGTGATTCTAAAATAAGGAGTGGACCTGAAATTATGGCTGAAGAAAGAAAAGCACTTAATGACGGCGCGGGCGTTGAGCCAGCAGGGACCGGGAGTCTCGACAAAGTCAGAGACATCCTCTTTGGCGCTCAGTCGCGCGAGTATGAAAAGCGCATCATGCGCCTGGAAGAACGAATCATTAGAGAGTCGTCCGACCTGCGAGGCGAAATAAAGATGCGCTTCGATTCGCTTGAGGCTTACATCAAAGGCGAAATCGAATCTCTAACTGACCGCTGGAAAACGGAGCAGGGCGAACGAACGGACTCCGTCAAAGACCTGTCGCGCGGGCTTAGTGATTTGACGGCGACAGTAGAGAAGAAGACCCTTCAACTCGACGAGAAAGTTACAAAGACGCAGCGCGAGCTTCGCGACCAGATACTCGACCAGTCAAAGAGTATCAGCAGCGATATGCGTCAAAAATACGAAGAGCTTTCAGCCGCGCTCGACCGCGAAGCGCGAGAACTTCGCAACGACAAGACTGACCGCTCCGCGCTTGCCGATATGTTCACAGAGCTTGCGATGCGCCTGAACAACGAATTCAAACTTCCGAGCGCGGAGGATCTGGGCAATGGCTGAAATGATCAGGGAGGGCGGCGCTGACGAAGCCGAGGACGAAGGTTACGCCAATGAGCAGAAAGACCTGTCCGAGCTTCGCAGTCTGCTTTTTTCTGAGGAACAGGCCCAGTTAAACAAACTGCAACGACGGCTTGACGACCCGAAGCTCCACGCCGAGGACGTCAGCCGCGTGCTGCCCGACGCAATCACGCTTCGCACGTCGCGCGATAAGCGATTTGCAAAGGCGCTTATGCCTACCATCGAAGAAGGCATCACAAGCTCTGTCAGAAAAAACCCTGAGACTTTAGCAAACGCCATCTTCCCCGTCATCGGCCCGGCCATCCGAAAGACCATCTCTCAAATCTTCAGCCAGATGGTTCAATCGCTCAACCAAACACTTGAGCACAGCCTTTCGATCAAGGGCTTGCAGTGGAGAATAGAAGCGTTAAGAACCGGCAAGCCGTTTGCCGAAGTCGTGCTCAGTCACACGCTGCTCTACAGCGTCGAGCAGGTCTTTCTCATACACAAGAACACAGGGCTGCTGCTTCAACATGTGGCGCGCCCGTCCGTAGCGACTCAAGACGCCGACCTCGTATCGGGGATGCTCACGGCGATTCAGGATTTCGTCCGCGATTCATTAGGCGCGCAAAAGGGCGAAGAGCTTCAATCATTGCAGGTCGGCGAACTGACGGTCTGGATAGAGCAGGGTGCGCAGGCTGTGATCGCGGCGGTCATACGCGGCAACGCGCCCGCCGAGCTTCGCACGACTTTGCAGGACGCGCTCGACCAGATTCACCGACAGCAATGGGACGCGCTCGACACTTTTGAAGGAGACGCCGCGCCGTTTGAAGCCAGCCGCGACGATCTTGAAACCTGCCTCCAGATGCAATTGGAAACGAAGCGGAAGAAAACTTCGCCGATGCTCTGGGTCGCGCTCGCGCTCGTCGTGTTAGCGATAGGCGTCTGGCTGTTTTTTTCGATTCGCGACCGCAGTCGCTGGAATAGTTATGTGAACGCGCTGAAATCAGAGCCGGGGATAGTCGTTGTCTCCGAAGAAAAGCGCGGAGGAAAATATTTCATCACAGGATTGCGAGACCCGATGGCAATTGATCCTTCGACAAAATTTGAAGCAACGAATGTCGCCCCTGAAAACGTCATAAGCCGTTGGGAACCTTATCAGTCCGCTCATCCCGAATTCGCATTGGCAAGGGCAAAGGGCTTGCTCCAACCGCCTGAAACGGTCAAGCTCAAAATCGAAGACTCTGCGCTTGTTGCCGAAGGCATCGCATCGCGCGCATGGATTGCGGAAGCTCGCAGGCTTGCGCAGATGGTCTCTGGCATCACGGCTTTTCGTGAAGAGAAACTCGTTGATACGGATGGGATCGAAACGCTCAAGCAGCAGATTGAACGAAGCTCGATCACGTTCGATACAGGGAGCGCAGAGTTATTGCCGAATCAAGATGGCGCTCTTCGTAAAATCGCATCTGATATGCAAGCGCTCGGCAGTCTGTTGCAGGGGATTGGAAAAGCCGTCCGCGTAGAAATTTCAGGATACACAGATCAATCGGGAACCGAAGAAAGTAACCAGCGTCTTCGCCAGCAGCGCGCAGAAACTATTCGCGCCGCTTTGATCGAAAGAGGCGTGAAGCCGGATGAAGTTATTTCGACCGGCGCGCAAGCACGCCGCACAGTTGAGCGGAAGGTGACTTTCAGGGTTACGACGACGGATGCTCGATGAGCCAGCCAACAGAGGGGCATTTCAGCAGTGATTCAGAAAAAAATCTGCATGCTTGGCGCTTTCGCAGTGGGCAAGACGAGTCTTGTTGCGCGCTTCGTCAAAAGCATATTTTCCGAAAAGTACCTGACGACGGTAGGCGTGAAGATTGATAAAAAGAGTTTGACCGTCGGCGATCAGGAGATGACGCTCATACTGTGGGACCTTGCAGGAGAAGACGAGTTTTTACAACTGCGCACGTCTTACCTGCGCGGCTCTGCGGGTTACTTTCTGGTCGCAGACGGCACGCGACGCGCGACTCTCGATAAAGCGATTGAGCTTCAGCAGCGAGCGGAAAATGAAATAGGCAAGGTTCCTTTCATCCTCTTGATAAACAAATCAGACCTGAAAAGTGAATGGGATATTCAAGATTCAGAAATCGCGGCGCTCGCCGCAGCAGGCTGGGTCACGTTTGAAACGAGCGCGAAGACGGGTGCGAATGTGGAAGAGATTTTTCAATTAATCGGCGAAAAGATTATCGGTGGTTAATGTCTGACAAAACGATCAATTCAGAGATGCTCGCCGCGCTCGATATTGTGGCGATGGAGAGATTGGAAGACGGCTCTTTCAAACTGATGGGGAGCGCGCCGGACTGGTTCGTTCGCCTGTACCCCGCGCCGATTTCCGCAAGCGAAACCGTCAGGCCGCAAGATGCTTTCATTTTCCTTGAGCACTTTCTCTGGGAAGCCGATTCTTTCTGGACTGCGGGCAGCACCGGCAGGTTGAAGTCCGGCCCGTGGAGCGAGACCGATTCAACAGGGAAACTATGTCACCTCGAAGCCGCTGCGCTGGGGATAGGAAATCGCAAACTTCTGGTCATCGAGCTTCTCAAATTAGAATACGAAGAGATACAGTCGCTTGCGCAGAAAGCCAGAGAGAAAAGTCTGGATTACGAACGGCTCGTGCGCGCCGAAGATGCGCTCAGAAAAAGCGAAGCCCGCAATCAAGCTCTGCTTAACGCGATACCGGATT
>DATEKX010000047.1:0-9011 GCA_035277165.1 Blastocatellia bacterium
TATGTCAACTTTGAAGGCTCGCAGACAAGCCCTGTGCGCCTTTCGCCGGATGGCTCTCGATTATTCGCCATCAATACGCCTGACGCACGCCTTTCGGTATTCGACATTTCGCAGTCATCCGGCCCTGCGCTGATCGCAGAGATTCCGGTCGGCATCGAGCCGGTGTCCGTAAACCCGCGCTCGAATGATGAAGTGTGGGTAGTCGGACATGGATTTGTTGGCCTGGAATCTCGGCGACCCCGCAGGCACGGTGACGACAGTCAGTTCGCCGACCGGCACGTCACAGTTTCACCCGATGAAAGGGCCGATGACCACGCAAACGCTCAGAGGGCTTGACGGTCTCAGCCCGTTTCATTGGCGAGGAGACCGCGCGGACTTTCTTGCATTCAATGCTTCGTTCGACACGTTGCTAGGCGGGTCGCAGCTTTCGACCGCAGACATGACAGCTTATCGCGATTTCATCAACACTCTGAAATTCCAGCCTAATCCGAACCAGAACCTTGACCGGACGATGCCTGCTTCGTTTGCGGGTGGCAACCCGAACGCGGGCCGCAACACGTTCATCAACGAGCAGTTCGTACAATCCGTCACCTGCAATCTTTGTCATACTGCCAATCCCGGAACAGGGACTAACAAACTGATCATTCCGGGCTCTTTGACCCAAGAACCTCAGGACATGAAAGTTCCGCATCTTCGCAACATGTATCAGAAGATCAACTTTACCAATGCGGCAGGCGCTCAAAGTATCGGCGGATTCGGATTCCTCCACGATGGGTCTTTCGCAACGCTGAATGATTTCCTCTCACAGCCAGTCTTTCAAAGTTTTGCGACCGACACGATCAGGAAAAGAAATCTGGTTGCATTCATGCTCTGCTTTGACACAGGCACGGCTCCGGCTGTCGGATACACAAGAACAATAACATCGGCCAACGTAGCCAATGCGACCGTCGCAAGCGAGTGGACTGTGTTAGAAAATCAGACGAAGGCTGGCAACATTGATCTTGTGATTAAAGGCACAATCGATGGGCAGATCAGAGGCTTGATATATCGTCCATCATCAAACAACTATCAATCAGACAGGACAGGTGTTGGCCCGTTCACGCTGGCGCAACTCAAGAGCAAAATAAACGCTGGCGATACGTTGAGCGTGATGGGGGTGCCTGCGGGTTCCGGCGTGCGCATGGGAATTGACAGAAATCTCGATGGCTTGCTTGACGGCGATGCGGCAGCGCCGCCTCCGCCGCCTGCGCCTGTGATGCATTCGGCAGATGTTATCAGCACCGATTCAAACGGAAACCCGAAGACTCTCTTCACAAGAAGAGAAACAATCTACTGGCGAGTGAAGATCGTAGATCAGAACAATTCGGCTGTAAGCGGCGCGTCGGTAAAAACTACTCTTTCCGATAGCAGAAATAGCACATTCAGCAGCCCGACGGCTACAACCAACTCTCAAGGTTGGGCGGTGTTCAGCGCGGCTACAAATAGTAATTCGCGCACTGGAACGTATACGGTTCGGCTAAATACTGTCACCAAGGCAGGCGCTACGTACAACGCTAATGTAAACGTTAAGAGTTCAACCACACTGACGTTGCGATAGGAAAGTTTAGAAGTTAATTCACCGCAGAGGCGCCGCAGGACGCAGAGGGGGCGCAGAGGTTAAATAGTTTTTCTCTGAGCCTCTGCGGTGAAAAGATTTTCGATTTCAAGAATCAGTTCAGCTAGCATTGCGGCTGACATGGATGCGGCCCGGCTCGCCTGCTTCAAATCTGCCAACAATCGCGGCATCCTTTACGCCTGCGCGAATGAGCGAATCAAGCATTACGCTCGCGCGATCTTCCGGCACTGCGATGAGCAGCCCGCCTGATGTCTGAGCGTCTGCCAGCACAAGTTGGTCTTCTTTCGTAATGTCTTCATCGTAGCTCACCCAGTCGGCAAGGAAACGATGATTTGCGTGCGTGCCTCCGGGCGCTATGCCACCGCGCACATATTCCCACGCGGCAGGCAACACAGGCACGCGATCAAGCCATACGCGAGCGATTGCGTGACTGGCAGCAGTCATGTTTCGCAAGTGGCCGAGCAGGCCAAAGCCTGTCACATCAGTCGCGGCGTGCGCGCCTATCTCTGTCACTACTTCGGCTGCTTGACGATTCAGCGTAGTCATCACGTTGATGGCTTCGCGTATTGCGCCCTGCTCATCTCTATCCTGCTTTGACGCTGTAGTGATGATTCCGATGCCAAGAGGCTTTGTCAGTATCAACACATCGCCGGGACGCGCGCCCGCATTAGTCAAAATCTTTTCAGGATGAATCGTGCCGACGACTGCCAAACCGTAAATAGGCTCGTCGGTCTTGATGGTGTGACCGCCGACTATATCAATGCCTGCTTCGCGAGCTTTCGCGGCAGCGCCTCGCAGGATTTCGCCGAGCACTTCAGGCTCAAGCGTAGCTTCGGGAAAACCGACTATGTTGAGCGCAGACAGCGGTCGCCCGCCCATTGCGTAAACATCGCTCAAAGCGTTAGCCGCGGCGACCGCGCCGAAATCATATGGCCCATCTACAATCGGCGTGAAGAAGTCGGTTGTTAGAACCAACGCGAGGTCATCGCTCAATTTATATATAGCCGCATCGTCTGCGGTGGAACTTCCAACCAGCACATTAGGGTCTGTTATCTCAGGCAGTTTGCCAAGCAACGGAAGCAGGTAACCGGGCGGATGCTTTGCTGCGCAGCCCGCTCGCTTTGCCATCTGTGTCAGTTTTATTTCATCGAATTCAGCCATTAAGTCACCTCCGAAAGATTCGAGCAAATAGTTCTGGCAACGGCAAAAGCTCGCTTGTTGCTCTCCCAATAAAGCATCTGCATAACGGTCTCGTCACTGACCCAGACGTATTGCTCGTGCTCGCGTGGGTCAACGCGGACTTCGCACTTGTCAACTTTCAGCGCGAAGCAGACCTCTTCGTTGCTGGTCACGCCCGGCGCATATTTCGCGCGCCACTGTGGGGCTATTTCAAAAATATTAATCACATTCAGATCAATCAACTCGTCTTCGCGTCGCCGAATGCCTGTCTCTTCATAAACCTCTCTGACAGCCGCTTCGGCGTGCGTCTCGCCTTCTTCGAGCGAACCAGTGACAGATTGCCAGAAGCCGCCGTGGCTTGCTACGCGTTTGAGCAACAGGTATTCGCGCCCGGTCGCGCTTTCGGCAAAGATGACAACCTGAACTGAGCGTGGCTGCTTGAAAGGCATAACCAAGTTTAATCGCCTGCAAGGGGCGCGCTCAAGTGCCACTAGCGAACGAGACATTATTTGAAACGTGGAGAGGGTGCGGGCAGGGACTCGTTGATTGAGCCTGAGGTGGAAGCCTTGTCGCGGCGGCCCTGCGATATTGAGCGGAGTAGGATGGCTGTTCTGCGTAATGCAGGCCACCGCGACAAAGCTTTTTCGATTGTAGAAGTTTTTCGATTGCAGCAATCGCGCCTGTTGGCCAAGCGCCCGCTGCATTATTACTGGCTGCTACTTCTTTGCGCCGAGCACCGAATCCTTTGCAGCTTTCGCAACGCGGAAACGTATGACGGTTTTGGCCGGTATCTTGATCTCTTCGCCCGTTGCCGGATTGCGTCCCGTTCGAGCGCTGGTCTGCTTCTTGACGAGTTTGCCGATTCCGGGAATGGTGAACTCGCCGTTCTTCTTAGCTTCGCGATAAGCGATGTCAGACAATGATTCAAGAAATGCCGATGCGGTCTTCTTGTTTGTGCCTGTCGCCTCTGCCAATTCTGTTGCGAGCTGGGTCTTGGACATCTTCTTCCCTGATGACATGATTTATAGTATCTCTCTTTCTTAATATAGGCTCTGCGCTTTGCGGCGCAGGCGATTGGATTTTCAATTGCAGCGAGCGGCTCAATGCTGTAAACAGTTCAGGGTGACTCCGCTCAAAAAGATACCCCTGCTTTGGCCGCCCCTTCGAGCCAGCAAAAACAGGGGGTTCACTACGACGCGAAGATTACTACACTAGCTCGAAACTTGCAACTAAAAACCGGCCAAAATCTGCATTTTATCAGGGAAACCGTGTGAATTTCTGGATGTAAAACGCTCATCGCAGATTGAAATTTTTCTTACCGTTTTCACATTTCTACAGATTGAAATCCGACCTGCAAATGCCCGCCTGCGACCCTGCGATTCGCAATAATTGTTGACGCGCCGTTAGTCGCAGTGAGAGAATCCTGACTGTGAGTTTTTCTCATACGGAGAGTTAGAAGCTCCCGCGCGCGAGTTCGATTCCGCTTTTGAAGAACGTTCCCCGTTTTGCGAGTAAGCGAGATGTTATCTTTTAAGCAGCAACCATACGAAGCAGACGTGGCTCCAAGATGGAGCATAGGCATAGACAAAAGACATGTGGCTGTCTATGTTGCAGTTGCGCTCGTCGCAGGATTTTCGCTCGGCTTTATCGTAGCGCGTTCAATCGCGCTCAAAGAAGCTGGCCCGACCATTCCAGCCAACGCCGCTGTTACGCCGCCCATGCGTCAGCCTCAGTCAGAAATTTCGTCGAATGAGTTCCGCGTCGTCAAACGCATTCTGCGCGCAGATACGATAGAAGTAGATGGTGTCGGCGCTGTGCGAATGATTGGCGTTGAAACGCCTGACGGAAGAACTCCGCAAGGCATATACGCCGCGCACGGGCAGAACGCGCTCAATTTCGTAGAGAAATCTCTGCTCAATCAGGAAGTGCGCCTTGAGTTTGATCCGGCAAATGCCGCTCGCGGCAATAAAGATGAAGCCGGTCAGACGCTCGCCTACGTTTACACGCGGGATGGGACGTTCATCAACACTGAATTGGTTAAGCAAGGATTAGGGTTCGTTCGCACGAGCGACGAGTTCAAGTTCAGTGATAGTTTTCGCGCGCAGGAACGCGAAGCTATGCAGTCAATGCGAGGCGTATGGGGATCATCATCCGGGGCGACATCAACAGCGACCGCTGCGACCCAGCTTCCGCCGACTACGACGCCCGGCGCAACGGATGAAAAAACAAGACGGCTTTCACCACTTCCGCCTTCTGCGATTGGCCCTAACATCCCGGCCATCTCAGGCGCATCTCCGGCCTCGACCGCCTCTCCTTCAGAGCCTTCGGTGTTCATTTCGTCCACTGACAGGCTGTATCACAAGTCAGGCTGCGAGTTGTTGAGCAAAAAGAAGCAGGCGGTTGGTATATCGGAAGCCAGATCGAAAGGCTACACAGCTTGCAGCCGTTGCTATGCCTCTACCGTACTCAAAGCGCCGTAGAACACGCTTTCAGCGATCCCACTGTTGACTTATGGTTTATACTTTCTGTGGATTGCCGAAAGTGCCAGCTTAATCTTCAGCTCTTAGCAGAATCAGCCCCTCTGCATTAAAAGCCCGCAGGAAATCGAATAATGCAACTAATCAAAGATAAGCGAAGTCTACCATTGTCTTATTTATCTGCACGATCTCTGGCCGCATTAATGACCGCAGCGCTTTTCTGTTTCGCGTTTGCGACTGAAGCGGTCGCTCGCGATAGGAGCAGTTCAAGAGGCTGCGTCGGATGCGGAAGCAAAACAAAAGCGAGGGCCAAGTCTTCCAAAACCGCGCCATGCCACTCTAAGAAGTATGTTGATCCGAAAGTTGCGAAGAAATTTAAAACGGCGGTGCGTGATATGAATCGTGTGGGCATCAATCCGACTGTTACAAGCGCGTGGCGCTCGTCTGATAAGCAAGCCGCGCTGTATCGCTGCTCGCAGAGCAAGCGCTGCCGTAAAGCGAATCCGGGACTCTATCGCGCGCTGCCTCCGGGGCAATCGCTGCACGAAGCGGGATTCGCAGTGGACATATCGGGAGTTGCTGCGGGACCTCGCGGCGCGAAAAGGCTGACACCGCGAGGCCGTCGCATCGTCGGCATCATGCGAAAAAACGGATTTCAATGGCGTTACGGGCTGAAAGACCCTGCGCACTTTGAGGCTAACCCGCGCCGGTACGGCTATCGCAGCGCGAAGCAAGCCATCTCGCTCAGTCAGAATATCTGCGACGCGAAAATCGTGGCTAAGAAATCACGTGAAACCGCAGCCGCGACGAGAAGACAGGGCACGGTCAGGCCCGTATCCGTTACGGTGAAAACACGCAAGCACAACTCAAGAGCTTGAAGCGCTGGTTTCTAAGAACTCTTTTCATCCTTCACAGTAACAGTGCTGGTTACGACGGACTTCACGCCTGGCACTTTGCGCATGGCTTGCGCCGCATAAAGCAGTTGCTCGTGTGTATCCACAGTGCCGTCAAGCGAAACTACACCTGCATTGCTGTCAACCGATAAAGAAAGGTCTTTCAACTTGGAATCGTTATCAATGACCTTGCCGATTTCATCTTTTATCTTGTCGTCAGCGGCGTTGACTTCTTTGCGCTTCGCATCAGGCACGACTTGAATCTGATCGTTCACGCTCTGGACGCCTTCGATCTTTCGCGCTGTTGCTTCCATCGCCGACTTCGCTTCGTTCGTATCAACTTTGCCGGTTAGCGTCACCGCGCCATTTTTAGTATCCACTTCGGTTTCATATCCGCTTGTCGGGTTTTCGGCCAGCAACGCCAGTTTGACCTTGAGCGTAATCCAGGAGTCAGGCCGCGCTGCATGGCTGGCTGTCGCATTGGCATTCCCGCGAGCATTAGCATTGTTGGCGTTGGTGTTTCCTGCGGGAGCGCATCCGACGCCGAAGGCTAGAAAACAGAAACAAGCTGCCAGAAAAAGATTTCGCATAATCGTGAACCTCTAAGAGAGCCGCGACCTTAGGCGGCTGAATGGTGTGCGTCACAGGATTAGTATACAACAAGCCGCGCCTTGTCTTCCCTGTTTCAAAGCTTGTAGATTAAAGATCAGGATTTCTCAAACTGACATGAAATATCTTTCGGGGGATGAAATGCTCTACGTAAAAAGACTCGTGTTTTTGCTGATCGCTCTCAGTATCTCAAACGCGCTTCCCATAAACGCTTATCAAAAACAGAAACCAAAAACTAAAACTGAAGCTTCGTGGGTCGAGACTACGATGGCTTCGTTGAACCTCGATGAAAAGATCGGGCAGTTGATTATTCCCGCAACGGTCGGCATGTTCCTGAGTCAGGACAGCGATACGTTTCAGCAGGTGCGTCGCGACATCAACGAGTTTCATGTCGGCGGCTATCATATGCTCGGCGAGGTAAACATTCTTCACGAGCCTGCCGGTGTTGCGCTGCTAATCAATCACATACAAGAGATGTCGAAAGTGCCGTTGTGGATAACGGCTGACTTTGAAGGCGGCGTGGGCATTCGCTATATCGGCGCGACTCGCTTGCCGCGAGCGATGGCGATTGGCGCGACTGCAGATCCTGAGCTTGCCTTTCAAGCCGGTCGCGTGGCAGCCGAAGAGGCTCGCGCGATGGGCGTTGATGTGAATTTCTATCCTGTGGTTGACGTAAACAACAACGCGCGCAATCCGATAATCAACATACGCTCGTTCGGCGGCGACCCTGAGATGGTTTCCCGTATGGCTCGCGCTTACATTCGCGGCGCGCAATCATCGGGCGTGATGGCGACGGCCAAGCATTTTCCCGGTCACGGCGATACGTCTACGGATTCGCACATGGAATTGCCTTCGATTGATGTTGACCGCACAAGGCTGAACGCGATAGAACTGCCGCCGTTTCGCGCTGCCATCGAAGAAGGAGTCGGCGGCGTGATGAGCGCGCACATAGCCTTGCCACGCATCGAGCCTGAAAATCTTCCGGCGACCTTATCGCCAAAAATATTGACTGGCGTGCTCCGCGAAGAGCTTAAATTCAACGGCGTGATATTCACGGATGCGATGAACATGCGCGGCGTCGCCGCTCACTATCCCGACGGCGACGCGGCAGTGCGCGCGATCAAGGCAGGCGCAGACATATTGCTTTATCCGCCGAATGTCGAGCAGGCTTTCAAGGCAGTCAAGCGCGCGGTCGAGTCGGGCGAGATCAAAGAGTCGCGCATTGACGAATCCGTGCGAAGAATACTTACGGCAAAAGAGAGACTCGGCCTCGATAAAAATCGTTTTGCAGATTTGAACAAGCTGGATAAAACGCTCGGTTCCAGAGAGCATCAGCAAACAGCGCAGCGGATAATGGAAAGCGCCATCACGCTCGTGCGCGATAATAAAAATGTTTTGCCGCTAAAGCTTGCGCCCGAACAGAAAGTCCTGTTCATAACGATGGTTGACAACAGCGAAGGATGGCGCGACGGAGTTCCGGGTCGCGCGTTTCTTCAAGGCTTGATTAAGCGACACCCGAACACAACAAACATTTACGTTTCGGACAAGACTTCGCCTGCGGAGTTTGAATTGATCAAAAAGCTGGCCGCGTTTTCAGATGCAGTCGTAGTAAACGGCTTCATTCGAGTGGCATCCTACAAAGGCTCGATTGACATGAGCGAAGGCGAGATAAACCTGCTCAACCATCTTTCGGGAATCGAGAAGCGTTTCGTATTCGTGCTCTACGGCAGTCCATATTTGATCTCATTCGTGCCTAAGATTTCTTCTTACATTCTGGCATACGAATACTATCCGGCTGCCGAAGAAGCTGCGCTCAAGGCTGTGCTGGGCGAGATAGATTTCAAAGGCAAGCTGCCGGTCGAATTGCCGGACTTCTATCCAATCGGCCACTCTATCATTAAAGCTCGCGCTGCAACGGATTCTCGTTGAGCAGAATAGTTGGAACCGCTGACAACTCGCGACGTTTATGAATCGGGGTGAAAAACTGTATGTAAGGAGCGCCCTATGAATGGCAAGCTCGCATTAGTTATTTCTGCGCTTTTGATCGCCCCCTGTTTGACGACAAACACGCGCGCAAGTCAAACGTCACCCGACTCGCGCGTAAAGACTGATCAGGCCATATTTGATTTTCACAGCAGCTTCTGGATCAACCTTCATCATTTTCTTCTTCCGGTAGCGCGGCGGCGCGACCAGTTGAAATCAAATCCGCCAGCCGCTTCTGCTCCGACCACGGCTCAA
>DATEKX010000048.1:0-4209 GCA_035277165.1 Blastocatellia bacterium
AATGGCTGCGCGCGAAGCTCGCTACTACGAGCGGCTGATGGGCGACGATGATTTTCTCGAATCAGAGCTTCGCCGCATAAGGGTATCGAACCAGATTCGCTGGGCGCGACGGCTCGCGGCTGTGACGTTTTTTATATCGTGGATGACAGCCGGACTCATAGGCCGATTTTATTCTTTCGTGGAAGAATTCGGCTGGGCGCTGATGGCTACATCAGGACTGCTCTGGTGCGCCGCCACTTTTACCATGAGATATTTTCGCCGACGCCTCCCTTGAATATTACGCGGATCAGGGAAAACATCGAATCAAAATAGAGGTTCGACTGCTTACTTCCTAAATTAGTATTTACTGGCTGAACGAGTCCGGCTAACATAGCCCTGTGGATTGATTTGAGGGATTTGTGCGTCGCTATTTTATCCGGCCAGTCGCTCCACGCCTCCGTTGTTTTTAACCAGACCCCCTCTATAGTTCGCTGTCCCTGGGCCAGCCGACTATCTTCTGAGAGAAATAATGCCGCAGCTATCAAGAGGCGACATACTTGACCGCATCGCTTGTGGTGAGAGCCTTCGCGGAGTCAACCTTGTACGCATTGATCTTTCGGCGCTTGATCTGGCGCAAGCCGATTTTGCCGAATCCAATCTGCGTATGGCTGATCTGACGCGAGCCGATTTAAGAGATGCTCGGCTGACAGGATGTTTTCTGAGCGGCGCAGTCCTCAACGAATGCAACATGGTGGGCGCAAACCTTGTTGAATCGAGCATGATAGGCGCGATGCTAAACGGCGCTGACTTGAGCCGCGCCGACCTGAGCGGCGCTGACCTTACGGGAGCCAGCCTTCAAAGCGCAACGCTTTCGGGCGCATATATGGTTGGAACCTTTCTGAATGAAACAGACCTGAGCGGCGCGAAATTGCCGGGCGCTTATATCAGGATGGCTCAGATGGCCGGGAGCAATCTTACCAATGCGATGCTGGAAGGCGCAGACCTTTCGCACACAGACCTCTCCGGCGTTCGACTCGACGGTTGCTCGCTTGTCGGCGCGAATCTTTCGGGCGCAAATCTTTCGGCCAGCACTCTCTTAGGCTGCAACCTGCGCGGCGCGAATCTTTCAGGCGCTGTTTTGCAGGGCTGCAATCTTTCAGGCGCAAAGTTGTACGACATAACATTCGCGGGAGCAAAACTCGACGACGCATGGGCTGATTGGGTTGATATAGGCATTGACGACCGCAACTCGGAGCGGGCTTCGCTCGAAGAGGCATTCGTCGGCATCCTGAGCAAACCTATGGCGCAGTTGCTTGTTGAAGGCCGCGTCAGCGACGATGTGTGGGCGGTGATTATCGCTCACCTTTACGACTTTCAAATGACACGCCCTAATCATTCTGATGTGAGGCTCAGAGCTATACATCAAGGCATCAGTTCGTCAGCGCTTTATCTTGAAGCCGAACATGAATTGAGCCTCGCCGCCTACCTGTCCGAGATCGCAGATATAATAGGCAAAGGCTCGCTAGAGCTTTTTGAGAAGCTCGCCGCCGCAGTCGCAGACCGAACCCAGCAGAGTTTCAATACCGGAAATACAATCACCATCTCGCCCTTCTCTTCGCTCGGGCTTGCCACCGAATCCGCTGCGAGCCAGCCACAGATAAATAGTCAATCTGCGCTATCGCGCGTTGAAGCGTTGCAACGCACGGCATTCTGGACGAGCGACAAAGCCGTTTTAGTGCTGACAGGCAATCGTCAAATCTGGCTCGAAGTGACATCCAATCCTTCGCTCACGCTGCGCCCGCCGCACGGCTCTGCCGTAGGCGTTGACCTTATACGCGGCCACTTCATCACAGAAGATCATCACAGGAATAAGACTGTGCTCAGCAGCAGGTAGGCAAGCGATACTGTATTAGCTGTTACACGTTTCTTATTGTTTGATGCGCAGCGCCTTTCGCACTTCATCAAGCGATTTGTCATCAATCTTCGCGCGTTCGGCGAGAGTCAAACTGCGCGCGGCCAGTTGCCTGTAGACCTCAAGCCAATCGCTCGAAACATCGGCTATAGATTTCATGTTTCGCCTGACAGTGCCCGCATCGCCTCTGCGAACAGGGCCTGTGAGCGCGAGCGCAGGGCCGACCGCGCTCACGTTTCCGACCGTCCCTTCGACTAAGGGCATCAGCACCTTCTTCGATTCAACACCGCTCAGTCCGCAACGTTCGAGCAGTTCGAGGCTGATGCTGAGAAGCGCGACGACTCCGCCCGATGCCATCACAGCCGCCGCGTGATAGAGGCTTTTCATCTCTGTAGGAATTTCAAAATAGCGAGCGCCTATTCGGCGCACCAACCTGCGAGCAGCAAGCACTGCGCGCGGTTCCCCTTCGATGCAAAAATAACTGCGGCCAGCAAGCTCAAGGGCGCGCGCCGGACTCTCGAACGTTTGAAGCGGATGACACGACCCCGTAGCCAGTCCGCGCTCGCGTAATCGGTTGAGTACATCGCTCGCAATCGCGCAGCTCGTATGCAGCGCGACTGCGCGACTGACGCTTGAAGCATTGTTCATAACAAGCTCGACCGCCTCGCTTATCCTATCGTCAGGCGTTGCGATTAAAATTAAATCGGACGGAGAAAGCCGGACGCGAGCCGCCTGCTGCGGATTGCCCGCGCCAATGAAGCGAACGGCGGCGGCGCTTGCTCGCCGCGAGCGGCAGACCACGTCAGTTATTTCGTAGCCCGCGAGCCGCGCGAGCCGCCCCATTGTTTGCCCGACGCGACCTGCGCCTATGATTGAGATTTTCAAATCGAATACTCCTTCACCACATCGCCTGAGATTTGAGATGGCAACTCTCACTGATGATAAATGCCGCGACATACAGGGCGCAAATTAGCGATTTATAATTCACCTCTAATCAATTTTTAATATCCAAACAGGTATAATCTCGGCAGCTTCCAGCCACAAATGTGCTTGTGGTAGACTTAAATCGGAAGCGCAAACCGCCCGTGCGGATGCTTGCAAGCAATTTCCAGGAGTTCACACAATGAAATCAAAATTATTAAAGCGCGTTACAGCTTTGATGCTGGCAGCCCTGTTCGCTGCGCCGACTGCTCTATTTGCGGATGAGAAGAAGGACGACAAGAACAAGGCGTCAACTCCGGCGAATCAATCAGGGACTAAAGGCAAGCTTGACGATGACGAGAACCCGACGATGATCGGCAAACGCAACGTCAACAAACACCAGATCAATTTCTATTCACTTGATAAAGAGGTCGCGCTTGGCCGCCAGGTCGCCGCGCAGGTTGACCAGCAAGCCAAGTTCGTTGACGACCCTGTAATAACAGAGTATGTCAATCGCATAGGCCAGAATCTGGCGCTGCATTCGGATGCCAAGATTCCTTTCACGATAAAAGTTCTCGACTCTGATGATGTGAACGCGTTCGCGCTGCCCGGCGGCTTCCTCTACGTCAACAAAGGGGCGATACTTGCGGCAGACAGCGAAGCCGAGCTTGCGGGCGTCATGGCGCACGAGATAGCTCACGTGGCTGCGCGTCACGGCGTCGAGCAGGCATCGAAAGCGACGCTTGCAAACTATGCGATGATTCCGCTGATTTTTATGACGGGCGGACTTGGATACCTGGTTTATCAAGGCGTTCAAATCGGCGTGCCGCTGGCTTTCTTGAAATTCGGTCGCGGCGCAGAAGCGGAAGCCGACAAGCTCGGCGCGCAATACCTGTGGTCTGCTGGTTATGACCCGAATCATTTTCTCACCTTCTTTGAGAAGCTTGAGAAGAAAGAGAAGGGCAAACCCGGAACGCTGTCGAAACTCTTCGGCTCTCACCCGCCGACTGCCGACCGCATCACAAAAGTGCACGACCTGCTTGCAAGATTTCCTGATCGAGACGAATACATGCTCAGCACATCTGATTTCACACGCGTGAAATCGCGCTTACTTGCGCTGACAAATGCTCGGGCTATTGATCCGTCGGGCAATCGCGACACAGGCCCGAAGCGGCCTACGCTCAAGCGGCGCAAGGATGGCACCGAAGAGCAGACTCAAACGGATTCCACGACCACCACAGAAACTCCCAAAGACAAGCCTGTGCTGAAGCGACGCGACAGCGATGGCAAGCCTCCTGACAAGAAACCATAAGTCTATCTCATAGCTCCTTGTAAATTTCGGGCTGACTGCGCAATTGTCGTGCGGTCAGCCCGATTTGTTTTTTATGAAAAAGAGT
>DATEKX010000049.1:0-9491 GCA_035277165.1 Blastocatellia bacterium
TCGAGCCTTATGTTTTTGAAGCTTCTAACAAGCAGAAAGTTGATGCGGAGTTTGGTCGCTTACTTGTGCCCGAAAACCGGTTGAAGCCAAACAGCCGATTGATCGAACTGGCCTTTGTTCGATTCAAGAGCACGGCTCAAAAACCCGGCCCGCCAATCATCTACCTGGCAGGCGGGCCGGGCGGTTCAGGCATTGGCACTGCGCGCGGCTCTCGCTTTCCTCTGTTTATGGCTATGCGTGAAATCGGCGATGTGATCGCGTTTGACCAGCGCGGCGTGGGAGCATCGAAGCCGAACCTGATTTGCCTCGAAGCGATCAATTACCCCATAGACCGCGCGCCGAACCGCGAAGAGGTGCTCGAACTTTTTAAAAAACAATCGCGCGCCTGCCGAGAACGCTGGACAAATCAGGGCGTTGATCTGACGGGCTATAACACAAACGAAAGCGCAGACGATCTGGACGACCTGCGCAAAGCTCTTGGCGCGGAAAAGATGAGCCTGTGGGCAATCAGTTATGGAACGCATCTGGCGCTGGCGACCATCAGACGACACGAAAAAAATATTCATCGCGCGATACTGGCTGGCATCGAAGGCCCCGACCACTCGATCAAACTGCCGAGCAATATACAGAACCATCTCGCTCATCTGGACAGACTCGTCAAAGCTGATCCCGATTTGAGCAAGGATGTTCCAGACCTGCTCGGCTTGATGAAAAGCGTCCTTGATCGATTTGAGCGCGAGCCTGTGACGGTTGAAGTGACGAACCCTCAAAATCAGCAGAAGGTAAAAGTCAGGCTCAACAGGTTCGCGATTGAAACTTTGACCGTGAATTCATTCGGATTTGACGAAGCCCATGTGCCGGTGCGTTTCTACAGGCTTGCAAATGGGGATTACGATAGCGCGGCTCAAGCCTGGTTGCGCACGATTGGCAGAGGGTTGCCAATCGGGTCGGCCATGGCTTTTATGATGGACTGCGCTTCCGGCGTGTCTGCCGAGCGGCAAAGCCGAGTCGAGCGTGAAAAGAAAACTACTCTGCTCGGCGACACAATAAATTTTCCTTTCCAGGGTGTTTGCGATGCCTGGAGCAGTCCCGATTTAGGCCCATCTTTTCGCAAGCTTGTAAAATCCCGCGTGCCCACGCTCTTCATCAGCGGCACGCTCGATGTGCGCACGCCGCCGAGCAATGCCGAAGAGATTCGCAAAGGATTCTCGCGCAGCGTACATCTGATCATTGACGGCGCTGTGCACAGCGACCCGCTGTTTTTATCATCGCCTAAGATCAAAGATGTGATGCTGGAGTTCATGAAAGAACAGCCGGTTTCGACGACTCGCATTACGCTTGCGCCGCTGAAATTCACTCAGGTGAAAAAAGGGAATTGAAAAGAGAACCTATTCCATTTCATCTGTATCTTTGCCTCGCGCGGCAGAAAGCGAAACGGGTTGCGGCTGATTCATTAGCTCGGTTGTGCCTTCTGTTATAGAGGCAGGCGTGGGCGGCAGCGCTGCGCGTTCCTGTGTCGCAACGGTGTGCGGTATTTCAAGCTGCTGGTTTTGCTGCGCGGCGCTGGTCGCAGTTATAGTGCCACGCAATCGAAGCAATCCTGATAGCAGCATGACCCAGCCTAAAATCTCGCCTGTCGCAAGCACCATCCATCCGACGTTTACGGCTTTGGGCTTGCCTAGCAAAATCATCGGCAACGTGATGAGCAGCGTCAGAAGTACTAAAGCGATGCCCCAGCCAACCTCGATATAAGTGCCGCTCAATCCCGCCATCAATCGCCTGACTTCAAGTTCTGCCGGTAGCTTATGGGTTATGGGCGTGCCGCACACGCGACAGAATCGAACCTTTCCCGCATTCTGCGCGCCGCACGACGAGCACAGTGTTTCGCTCATCACGTTCGTGGCGAGCGCGATGATAGCATCGGCCTCGCATTCAAGCGCGATGCGGTCGCCTTTCCCGAACAGGTAAGGCACAGCGTAATCGAAAGTGGCGAGAGTCGAGGCAGAGCTGATTGCTTTCAACGCAATGGTGAGCCGTGCGTCGTATTCGATCACGGTGGCAGTCATTATATTTTTTTGCGCGGGCCGCCTTGCCTGAAGCGGATTTTCACTCAACACGATGAATTTGAAATCTTCAAGCACATCGCAGAGCTTTCGGCGGACGGTTTCTATATCGCCGGGTATGACTCGCCTGAAATGATGCTCTGCGTATTCTCCTGCACCGCTTGCAAACATCCTTCACGCTCCGCGCAATAAGGCTTGGAAATAATCTTTCACTGATTACTCTACCTGGTAATCATCCTCGAAGACTTCTTGCCAGGTTAATTCAGATACCGATGAGTCTTGATTCATATCCGCTTCAGCTTCTCTGTTTGCCGCTTGCAAACACTTGTTCCATATCTCTTCGATCATATCGTTTGTTAAGCTTGGCGTCTCCTCTTGAATATCCTTGATCTCATCGCGCGCATTATAAATGGTTGCAACCCAACTTCGTGAACGTTTTACCGGCTGTGTTTTCCATTTGATAATATGAGCCATCAGGCGAGTGAGATGGCTTTTCAACGCTCTTTTCTCTGATCTTCCCAATGCCTCGATCAACTCCTTCAAACCTGTAGACGCTTCTTCTACGTTTCCCTTTTCCAATTCCTGCTCGATCTCAAGAGCCGTTTGATAATGTGATGTCGCAGATAACTCTTGCCAATCCATACTACATATCTCCTGCTGATTTCTCTTTGAGTGTACTTCTTTTTATTGAAATTTAGCTACAAGTCGTGAGCGAGTTTGCGCACAGCGTACCGGGCGCAGCCCAGCCTTTCATTTTCTTATGCTCTACATACATCCATTTTCCACGACAGCCTCGCACTATTATGCTGTCGTCACCGGCAGGGATGACGATTACAACACGGCTCTTCACAGACTGTTGCTGGAAGAGCTTGGTTTGCATGCCACCTGCTCCAAGCAGCGGGGCATAGACCCAACCGTCTCCTTCAAAAAAAGTCCGTTCCTGATCTCCGCCTTCCTCAACAGCTTTATCAATGCGCGCCCAGTCGCCCTGAAAACCTGTGATGTGGACAGCTATCCCGTCAACCTGCTCGTTAGGCAGGTTCCCGACAATCTTATAAGTCTTGCCGGGGCCGGAACGCACGTTCATCCCGTTCGGATCATGGTCTATGACGTAAGCTGCGACATCGCAAGACGTGATTGCTTCTGCGCCGGTTTGATCAGCGAACGCTTTGCCGGTCGCGCGAAAGCCAACTGCGGACAGACAGAAAATGAGCGCAATGAAAAAGATCAAATATCGCATCAATTCTCCTCTGCGATTGCCAGACTGCATTACGCATGGCCGAGCGCGATGATCGAACAGGTGAACGAACCGGGATTGCCGCCCAGATTGTGCGCAAGCCCTAGCTTCATATCTTTCACCTGTCGCTGGTCTGCGCGTGACAGTAGTTGGTTATAAATCTCGTACAACATTCGCAGGCCGCTTGCGCCTATCGGGTGGCCGAACGATTTCAACCCGCCGTCTGTGTTCACGGGCAAATCGCCTCCGAGAGTGAACGCGCCTGAATCAATATCAGCCTTTGCTTTGCCCGGTTCGGAAAACCCTAAATCTTCATAAATGATCATCTCTGTAATCGAGAAGCAATCATGCACTTCGGCCATGCTGACTTCCTTGCGCGGGTCGCGGATGCCCAGTTGATCGTAGACCTGACGCGCAGCCGCTTTCGTTTCAGGAAAACTTGTGAAGTCGAAATCCGTGTCCAGCTTTCCGGTACCCGGCCCGACCGCAAGCCCCATCGCTTTGATCGTCACATAATCTTTCGTAAACTGCGGCGCAAGCTCTGTGCGGGTGATGATGGCCGCAGCCGCCCCGTCCGTTGTCGGGCAGCAATCCAGCAGTCCGAGCGGAGAAGCAATCATCGGAGCTTTCATCGCCTGCTCCAGAGTGATCTCTTTTTGAAAATGTGCTTTCTTGTTTCGCGCGCCGTTGTAGTGGTTCTTAACAGAAATTTTTGCAAGCTCTTCTTTGCCCGCGCCGTACCTGTGAAAGTAACGATTCGCCGCCAGCGCGAAAGCTCCGGGCGCAGTGTTGCCCGCGCCGATCACCGTTGAAGCCGCGCCGGGCAATCCCGAATACCCGCTGTCTTTGAGTTTCTCGAATCCCACGACCAGCACCACATCGTAAGCGCCTGCCGCGACTGCAAACGCCGCGTTGCGCAACGCGTCCTGACCTGTCGCGCACATGTTTTCGACGCGAGTGATTGGAATGTATTGAAGTTTCAAAGGCCGCGAGAGCGCTTGCCCCGAAATGCCCGACACGAGCGTGCCTACCCACCCGGCTTCGACTTGATGCGGTTCTATGTTAGCGTCCTCGAACGCTTCGTATGCGGCTTCGACTATCAAATCTTCTTCGCTCTTGTCCCAGTGCTCGCCGAACTTCGTGCATCCCATTCCGATGATCGCTACCCGGTCGCTGAGATTTTTCATGACACGCCTCCTGTTGAATCTTTCAAGCAGTCTATTCAAAGCCAGCAGTGGGAGTCAACGCCTTGCGCTGGAACGGCTGGCTGTGTCATATATTGGCCGCTGGATTTCAAAGCTCATTTATTTCAATCAACAATTCAAAGGCGGAGAAGATTATGTCTGACATGAAAGTGAATCGCAGAGATTTTGTGAAACTGGCCGTCGGCGCTGGCCTTGCTGCTTCAACTCTCACCAGCGCACGCTCGGTTTCAGGCAACGTAATTGGCGCGAACGGCAATATCAATGTCGGGTTGATCGGCGTGGGAGGTCGCGGTCGCGGCTTGCTCGATTGGGTGATGAAGACCGGCGAGCAACCCTCGACGCCCGCGCGAGTGGTCGCTGTCAGTGATGTTTACGGCAAACGATTGCGTGCTGCGAAAGAGGCCGCAAAATGTGATGCCTATCTGGATTACCGAGAACTGCTCGAACGCAAAGACATTGACGCGGTCATCATCGCGACTCCTGATCACTGGCACGCGCGCATGGCAATCGAAGCGATGGACAAAGGCAAAGACGTTTATCTGGAAAAGCCGATGACCCACACGGTTGAAGAAGCAAAGCGAGTCAACGAAAAAGTCATGCAGACGAAACGCGTGCTGCAAGTCGGCTCGCAGACTACGAGTTCGGATCAATGGTGGAAAGCGCGCAAAGCGATTCAGGATGGAATGATCGGCAAGCTCATCATGAGCCAGGGGTCTTATCATCGCAATTCGACGGAAGGCGAATGGAACTGGAAGATCGACCCGGCTGCCGGACCCGCAGGCAAAGATGATGATTTCATTGATTGGAAGATGTGGCTGGGTTCTGCGCCAAAGCGCGACTTCAACGCAGATCGCTTCTTCCGCTTTCGCAAGTACTGGGACTATTCGGGCGGCATAGCGACCGATCTTTTCTATCACGTGATGGCTCCGCTCAACATCTGCTGGGGCGAAGCGCAATTCCCATATCGCGTTATGGCAAGCGGCGGCACATACATCTTCAAAGACGAGCGCGAAGTGCCCGACACGTTCACGCTCACAGCAGATTACGCGCAAGGACATACGCTGGTCTTGAGTTCTTCGATGGCTAACGAGACGCACATACCCGGCCTGATTCGCGGCCACGAAGGGACCATCATGATGGTTCCCGACGGAAAGTTTGAAGGCAGAGTTGATTCGATCACCGTCACACCTCAGCGAATCGCGAAGAAGCGGTTTGAAGAGAAGTACGGCGCGAGCGAAGTGAAGATGAATTGCGAGCAGAGAGAGTCGCACATGGAAAATTTCCTGCGCTGTGTGCGCACGCGCGAAAAGCCCGTGCTCGACGCGCTGACGGCGTACAAAGCTATGGTGACAATCGGAATGAGCGTTCAATCTTATCGTGAGGGGCGCGTGCTTTACTTTGACGATAAGAAAGAAAAAATCACTTACGAGCCGCCGAAATCGTAACGACCTGAAGGAATGTTTAGAAGGAGCAGAGATTATTTTCGAGCTACGAGGTTTGAATGTATGACCCACTTGCCTTCAACAAACCCGCCGACCAGTGTATAGGTTTCCGTCGCCTCGCCTGCCTGCGCTCTCCAGTTGCGAAAGAGTTTGTCGGGCGGCTTCGCATCTATCTCGACGCGGCTAAAGGGAAGCTGGCTGACCATTCGCGCGAAAGCTGCGATTTCGCTATCGCTGGCTCTGGCACCGATGACTGCCGGAAGCAAAGTATCGAGTTTTGATTGTGCCTCAGTGCGAGCTTGCGCTTCACGCTCTCCGGCGGCGGTCGCGGCTTTTAGTTGTTGCTGGCAGTTTTCCGCATTTGATTTCAGCGCGGCGTTTTCATCGGTGAGTTTTTTCTTGTCAGATTCGCTGCTGGAATATAGCGCATAGCTGGTCGAAAGCAACACCACTGCTCCGACAAGCGCGCCGACAGCCAGGATGAGAAACAGCAGCAACCATCGTCTTTTTAGAGCTTCGTTCTGTTCAATCTGCTCTCTGATCGTATCAACATCGCTCTGGGTATAATTCACCACCCATTGCTTGCGCGGGGACTGTTGAGTTGTTTCTGACGAAACCATAAGCCCTCCTCAGAGGGGTGAGGAATTTTTGCGGGCCGGGGATGCGCACCCACAAAATCATTTTACACTACGGCGCAATAGACGCTAGAGCAATATCCGATCTTTATTACGCAGCAGGCGAAAAGCGAACCGACTCGCCTGTGCGGACCGCGCGGTAGCAGGCGTCAACAAGCTCGACCGATTTGAAACCATCAAGCGCGGTGACTGCTGCGGGCGAGCCGTTGATAATCGAATCTACAAAAGCGCGGTCTTCCTGAACGTATCCCCATTTTTCTTCTTTCGACAACTGCTGCATCGAATGCGTCGTGTATCGCCCGTCTAACGCTTCGCTGCAAACGAGGCTCTCCATCTCGCGCGTTGCGATGGTCGAGTGATGGCAGAAGACTTCCACGCGCTCGAAAGGGAAGAGCCAGCTTGCGTCAGCCGACGAAGCGAACGTCGCGTGAAAACCGTTTGCGAATCGAAGCAGGCACGAGAAGTCATCCACTTCGGGGTATTCGTGTGACGAACCTGCTGCGTCCAACTGCGCGACCTCGCCAAACAGAAAGCGCGCCATGTCGAACATATGAATCGTTGTCTCGTAAAGAAAGCCGCCGGTTATTTCTGGATTTTTGACCCAAACAGGATTGATCAACTCGCCGCGATTCATCTTGATGTGCGCCGAATGGGGAACACAGTTTTCAGAGATCATCTGTTTGAGCATTGCGTAGACAGGCGCGAAGCGACGATTGTGGCCGACCTGAAAAACCTGCTTGCTTTGAGATGCTGCGTCCATCACTCGGCGAGCATCAGTGATATTTGTCGCCATAGGTTTTTCGCAAAAGATGTGTTTGCCTGCTGCCGTGGCTTCGAGCGTAAGCGCTGTGTGTTTGGTGTTCGGCGTGGTTATGTAGATGGCATCGCTCGCTTCGATCAATGCTTCGGCATTTGGATAGACGGTCGCAGATGTCGAGCGTGCCAGTTGCTCTGCTCTTTCAGTAACGATGTCGTGCACGGCGGAAACGCGCACACGCTCGTCGCGCGCAAGCACGGAAGCATGAACTCCGCCGATGTATCCTGCACCGATTATGCCTATATTCAACCTATCCATCTGTCGCCTCTTCAGGTTATGCAAGGTCGAGCACGCGAGCGACTGCTTGACGCGCGTCACGCGCTAATTCTGCGGGTGATAGTTCCCAATACTCAGGCCGGAATATTTCCACGCTCGTCACGCGATCATAGCTTATCAAGCGAAGCGCTCTTATTATCTCTTTGAGCGGAAGTATGCCGAGTCCCGGCAGAAGCCTGTGACGGTCTTCGAGTTCATCGCGAGGGCGATCTTCCGCGTCATTGATGTGAAAGATGAAAAGCCTTTCAGGATCAAGTCTGTTGATTGATTCAATCTTCGAGCCGCCCGCGTAAAAGTGAAAGCTGTCAATCACAAGCCCGATGTTTGGTCGCGATACACGGCGGACGATTTCGTCTGCGAGTTCGAGCGTCTGCACGCTGCAATCGGTTTGGCCCAGGAACTCGAAGGCCAGCGCTATGTTGTGTCTTGCGGCCACTGCGCCGAGTTCAGTTAACACGCGCACAGATTCTTCGATCACAAGTTCGCGGCTTGGCTGTTCGGGCATCAAGCCGGGAACCACGACAATGTAAGGGCAATCAATTTCGGATGCGATGCGGCAGAGTTCTTCGCATTCAGCGACGAGCGCCCGGTGGCCTTCGGCGTCTCTGAACGTGATGCGCTCGATTGAATTGATGCTGTATGGCTCGATTGCTTGTTCGGTGAACAGGCTTTTGAGTTCAGCGGTCGTGCGCGACTTGAGAAAGTCTCTGAGCTTAGAAGCCCAGATTTCAAGACAATCGAACCCCGCCGTGTTTGCTGCGCGGATGTCCGTCGTCAAATCGGCCTTCATCGTCGTCGCGCCATTCAGTGCCAGTTTCATCAGTCGCTCCCGGGCGTTCGATTTAAGCACGCACAGAAATTTGAGTTTAGCCGTTTTCTTTCGCTTTGCAAGAAAGGTTGTAAGTACTAAGCGAGGTGTGATTAAAAGTATGATCGAATTAACGGATATTGGTCGCTGGTGACTGACCGCGATAACAGCGCATCGGGCTGGCGGAGCCGCGTTTAGTTTTACGGCTTGAACTGATTCCGCTTCTTCTCTTCTTCTGCCTTTACCCGGTCTTGTACTTCCTTCAGAAATCTCGAATTGCGCAATGTAATAGTGCCAGTTCCGCTCTCAATCGATGCCTCGATCTCGAATTCATTACACGTTAGAAATTTCCTGGTGTTTATGTCATCAGCAATAACCCAATGCCTTGCCTCTGGCAAACCGAACGCTTCGGATAACTTTGCTATCCATTGATCAATAGTTATCCACCTTGGCCCCTCAGCAGAAGAGCCTATGTAATTAACTCTGATTGCTCTAACTTGATTCTTGTAGGAAGTGATTAGAATCCAATCAATCCCCGCAAACTGATCTTTGTTGGCAAAATTAGAAGGTTGAAAATATAACTCCGCGACATCATACGCTTTAGGAGATTTTGCTTTTTCCAGAGCCAGTTTTACTTCTGCCCGATCACTGCTGCCAGGAAATAAGGCAAATAACTGCTCTAAGCTCATCCCAAGTCGAATGCCTCGAATGGCTGGCGAGTTCGCCTCTACCAGATTGCACTTGGAGTCGTTAAGTTGCTGGCGCGTAGTTTGACTGGTCGCGGGGACAGCCAATAACATGAGGACTAAAATGATAATAGTGAGCCTTTTCATATCTCCTCCTCAGTGTTCGCAGTATATCATAATCTAACGTGAGTTCGACATAACTACACGAGAGCAGGCAACTGCTCCAGCTCTTTGACACGAATATTTAACGATGGCTTCTTCTCCTTGAACGTATAGGCGATCAACGCCCCTATCACGTTGACCACGAAATTCGCCGTGCTTC
>DATEKX010000050.1:0-2698 GCA_035277165.1 Blastocatellia bacterium
CAAAGATATTGGCTGCGATCAAAGTTGCAAGTCAGGCGAACGGTTACGGATTCACCTTTGATTCAGAGTCAGAGGTCACTACAGGCAGTTAAAGATCGTTCCAAATTCCTCCTGTAAAGAATTGTAGAGGCTGCGCGAAGCGGCCTCTTTTTTTTTGCGCTTGCGTCGTCTTGCCACTGGAACACGTGGGATGGGAAAATGAGTCAGAGGCATTATGACAAATAAAGTTAAAATAATAGGAGTGCCGATGGATTTAGGTGCGGGGCGGCGCGGCGTTGATATGGGGCCGTCTGCCATTCGCATCGCGGGACTCAATCAAGCTATAAGCTTGATTGGATATGAAGTGACCGATGCGGGCAATGTCCATGTTCACCCTCCCGAAGCGGTCGTTCAAACCAATATGCGAGCGCGTTACCTGCCTGAGATCACTGCCGCGTCAGAAGAGTTAGCCGAGATGGTAGAGGCTGCGCTCGAAGAGGGCTCGTTTCCGGTCATACTCGGCGGCGATCATTCGATAGCGATTGGCAGCGTCGCAGGAGTCAGTTCTTTTTATCGCAAGCGGGGCGAAAAAATCGGCATCATCTGGCTTGACGCTCACGCAGACAGCAACACACCTGAAACATCTCCTTCGGGAAACATTCACGGGATGCCGTTGGCCTCGCTGCTCGGATACGGAGCCAAAGAACTGACTCACATCGCGGGATTCGCGCCAAAGGTTTTGCCTGAGCACACGGCAATCATCGGCGCGCGCAGCATTGATCCCGGCGAGCGCGAACTTCTTAAATCACTCGGCGTTCGCGTGTTCACGATGACCGAGGTGGACGAGCGAGGCATGAGTGATGTTGTAGAAGAAGCCATACAGATAGCCTCGCTCAACACGGCTGGCATTCACGTAACGATGGACATGGATTTCATTGATCCGTTTTACGCACCCGGCGTGGGCACGCCCGAACGCGGCGGCGCGACTTATCGCGAAAGCCATCTGGCTATGGAAAAGATCGCAGATTCGTCACGCGTCCTTTCAGTCGAGCTTACGGAAGTCAATCCGCTTTACGACACACAGAATCAAACGGCACAGCTTGCGGTCGAGATGATACTTTCAGCGCTCGGCAAAAAAATCATGTAAAAGGGGAAACACTTGGGCAAAAAAATAAGGGTCGGCGTTATTTTCGGAGGTCGTTCGGGCGAGCACGAAGTATCATTGAGGTCAGCCGAATCCGTTATCAGCGCAATGGACAAATCCCGCTATCAGATCGTCCCCATAGGCATCACTCAAGAGGGCAAATGGCTGGTATCAGGCGACGCAAAAACCATGTTGCCAAAGAGCTTGATGGCTTCAAACAATCACCAACAAGTAGCAATCATCGGCGACCCGACCAGGCAGGGATTGACGCGGCTCGATGCAGGCACAAGCGAACCGCTCGATGTTGTGATACCTGTCCTTCACGGCACATATGGCGAAGACGGGACGATTCAAGGGTTGCTGGAAATGGCGGGCGTGCCTTACGTAGGCTGCGGCGTGTTAGCTTCTGCAACGGGCATGGACAAAGTTGTTATGAAACAACTGTTCACGCAAGCGGGACTGACCGTTATAGATTATGAATGGTTTCTTCGCTCGTCGTGGGAAGAAAATCCGCAGGCGATAATAAAACAGATCAGCCGAAAGCTCGGCTTTCCTGTCTTCATCAAACCCGCCAATCTGGGTTCGAGCGTCGGCATCTCGAAGGCAAAGGACAAAGCAGAATTGCGAGCATCCATAAACGATGCGGCACGCTATGACCGCCGCATCATCGTCGAGCGCGCAGTCGTCGGGCGAGAAATAGAAGTGAGCATTCTCGGCAACGATCAACCCATGGCGAGTCTGCCGGGCGAAATAATAACGGGCCACGAGTTCTACGATTACGAAGACAAATATGTTGACACTACATCGAGAACGGAAGTGCCCGCGCGACTGCCGAAAAAAATACTGGAGCGAATACAGCGCGACGCTGTCAAAGCTTTTCAAGCGATTGACGGATCGGGGCTGGCGCGAGTCGATTTCTTCGTCGAGCGCGAAACGAATCGAATAATCATAAACGAGATAAACACGATGCCCGGCTTCACCTCGATCAGTATGTACGCCAAGATGTGGAAAGCCAGTGGCATATCTTACGCTGAATTGATAGATCGCCTCATACAGCTTGCCATCGACCGCCACGGCGACCGCTCGCGCAATCTCACGAGCTACAAGCCAAGGCAGTAGGGCGTTAATTTGAAATCACAAATCTGAAATCTCAAATTTCCGCTTGCTGCCGCTGTGGCGCGTGAACCCAGTCTGATGTTTTGCGGTGTGGAGAGATTCCCCATTCAGTCTCGCGCTATATTGATTACATTAGATTTAGCTCCGGCTCGACAGTTGCCTTAAGCATCCGCGTATCTCATCAATCAGGCGAAGCAGGTTTTTAGACAGGAAGTGGAGCAGGCACTCGACATATTGTTAAAGAGTCTGCCGAGCAAGTTGATTGGATGCATTGACTGATGCCTGATCTGCTATCAAGTGTTAGTCAAGATGATTACTCCCTTTATGCTGAGTTTTCTCTTTACGATTCGCCGCGCGGTTTTGGTAGGCCGCGCGGCATTTTTCTTACTGCTCGATTCGCTCGAAGCTGACTCGCATCTTCGCCACTTTGGCAGCCTTATATTTTTCTTTTGCTTTAGC
>DATEKX010000051.1:0-5749 GCA_035277165.1 Blastocatellia bacterium
CGGCCTGCCGAAGATCGCGGCGCTGCGGGGCTTGGGCAAGCCATCAAGCGACTGGGCACCATCGGCAGCGTGCTTCACACGGGCGCTCACCCGGATGATGAAGACAGCGGGCTGCTTGCTTATCTGGCGCGAGGTCGTCAGGCGCGCACGGCTTATCTTTCGCTCACGCGCGGCGACGGCGGGCAGAACCTGATCGGGCCTGAGCTTTATGAAACGCTCGGCGTGATTCGCACGGATGAATTGCTTGCTGCGCGGGCGCTGGATGGCGCAGAACAATTTTTCTCTCGCGCTTTCGACTTCGGGTTTAGCAAATCTGCTGCGGAAGCTTTGTCGAAATGGGATCGCGACGCGGTGCTCGGCGATATGGTCAGAGTCATTCGCACTTTTCGCCCGCTCGTCATTGTCTCTGCGTGGACGGGCACGCCCAGCGACGGGCACGGCCATCATCAAGCCGCAGGCATTCTGACCGTTGAAGCATATCGCGCAGCTTCCGACTCTGCGCGTTATCCCGAACAGATCGCAGAAGGCTTGAAGCCGTGGAAAGCTCGAAAACTTTATTACCGCGTGCCGACGCGCGAAGAACTGACGAGAGGGCAGGAGCCGCCGCCCGTCACACTGACTTTGAACAAAGGCCAGTTTGATCCCCTGCTCGGTCGTAGCTATTACGAGATAGCGATGCAGGGCCGGAGCCAGCACCGCTCGCAAGATCAGGGCGCGCTCGAACGACGCGGCCCGCAGTACTCGAAACTGCGTTTGCTTGAAAGCTCTGTTGGTTTGCCGAAAGAAGAGAAAGACATCTTTGACAACATAGATGCGACTCTGACAGGCATAGCCGATTTTGCAGGGCAAGCCGCCGCGAGACTGAAAGGGCCGCTTGCCGAAGCGCAGGCGATGGCCGATGAAGCCGGATCGAAATATAACCCGCTGTCGCCTTCCAGCGTCTCGCCCGTTGTTGCTCGCGGGTTGAAAAAGATCAGAGAGATTCGCGCGATGCTTGCGACGCTCGGTCTCAATGAATCAGAGCAGTATGAAACCGATTTCCTGTTGAAGCGCAAAGAATCCGATTTCGCGAACGCGCTCGCAAAATCGCAAGGCGTAGTCATTGATTGCATTGCTGATGATGAAATAGTCACGCCCGGTCAAACTTTTGCCGTGAGCGTTCAAAACTACGCCGATGCCGGAACTACGGCAGTCGCTGTCTCGCTGGTTTTGCCACAGGGCTGGACATCGTCCCAACAGAAACAAAATAGCGCTGTGACCGAAGGCCGTCTGGTTTCGCAGACCGATTACAAGGTGACGGTCGGGACGGACGCGGAAGCGACAGCGCCTTACTGGTTAAAGAATCCGCGCAATGGCGATATGTTCTCGCCGGGTAAAGGCGGAACGGGCATTGAGCCGAACGCGCCGCCTGCAATCAATGCGCGAGTGGAGTTTGAAATCGCGGGAGAAAAAATCACTATCACTCAGCCCGCGCAGTTTCGGTTCGCTGACAAGGCGCTGGGCGAAATAAGGCGCGAGGTCAAAATCGCTCCTGCTTTATCGGTAACAGTCGCGCCCGATTTTCTGGTTTATCCGCTCTCCAACACTTCCGTCTCGCGCGAGGTCACTGTTTATGTGACGAACAATTTGAAAGAAGGCGCTCGCGGATCAGTGATGCTGGAAAAAGAACAGCCGTGGCAGATCGCGCCCGCCGAAGCCAGTTTCGATTTGAAACGAGAAGGCGAACGCGCAAGCTTCACATTCGTTTTGAAGACTACGCCGGGCAGCAAAGAATCGCGCCGCTCGATTTCTGCAATGGCTACGCTCGATGGCAGACCTTATCGCAGCGGTTATCAGATTGTCGCTTACCCGCACACCGAAGCGCGGTTCGTTTATCGAAACGCGAAGGCCGATGCCGAGTTGTTAGACGTGAAAGTCGCGCAGGGTTTGAAGGTCGGCTACATCGAAGGCGCGGGCGACGACTTTGCAAACGCGCTCAAACGAATGGATGTTGACGTTCACACGATTGATTCGCGAGAACTCGCGGCGGGCGACATCAGCCGCTATGATGCGATTGTTCTCGGCATTCGAGTTTATGAAGTCAGGCCCGATGTCATCGCCAACAATGCGCGCCTGCTCGATTATGTAAAGAACGGCGGCACGCTGATCGTTCAATACAACAAGAACGAAATCGCTACGGGCAACTTCACTCCGTACCCTGTCAAGATGGGGCGCGGCATGCCCGACCGCGTGACGGACGAGAGCGCTGCTGTGACCGTGCTCGATCAATCAAACGCGCTGTTCACTTTCCCGAATAAGATTACTGCGCGCGACTTCGATGGCTGGAGACAGGAGCGGGGCGCATATTTCTTCAGCGAATGGGACGCTAATTTCAAACCGTTGCTTTCGAGCAAGGATGCGGGCGAAACTGATAAGCAGGGCGGGGAACTGATCGCACAGTACGGCAAGGGGTATTACATTTACACAGCCTATGCGTGGTTTCGCCAATTGCCGCAGGGCGTGCCCGGTTCTTACAGGCTGATCGCCAACCTTGTGAGCTTTCCGAAAGCTAAAGAATCGGCGAATCGTAAAAGCGCAAGGTGACGGCTATAAGAGAGAATTCACCGCAGAGGCGCAGAAGAAACTATGAATGATGAATGATGAACGATGAATTAAGAATTTCTATCAATTCATCGTTCATCATTCATCATTCATCATTTCTTTGGATTCATCTTTCGCCGAGTTGCTGTTTCGCGAGCGCCGCTTCGTTGCTTCTGGGATAGAGCTTTATCAAAGCCTGAAACTCTGCGCGCGCAGCATCGGCCTGCCCCATCTCTGTGAACGCCATTCCTTTTTTGAATCTAGCGCCTGGAACTTTGTCGCCTTTCGGAAAGAGCGTTGAAACTTTATCGAACTCGGCGATGGCTTCGTTGAATTGTCGTTTGGCGAAAAGAGCTTCGCCTATCCAGTACTGCGCATTGTCAGCCATCTCGCTTGTCGGATAGGTTTCGACGTACAGGCGGAACTCGCTGATTGCCAGGTCATAATTGCCTCGACTGTAATCGCCATAAGCGGCAGCGAAAAGCTGATCGGGATTTCCCGGCGTGATCTGCGTCATAGTCGGGAGCTTAGGCAGGTTTTCGACCAGCTTTTTGAGTTCGGCCACTTGCTCAGACAGCCTGTCAATGCGCTGGTTAGTTCCGCTCAATCGTTCGCCTAATCCGTTGACTTCGCTTATTGCGCTCGCGCTTCCTTCTGCGACACGGCCTTGCGCCTGACGAATGGCGTTCACGTTGTCAACTATTTGGTTGATCAAAGCAGACATTTGCCCGCTGTTGCGATCCATTCCTTCCTGCATCGCGCGCACCTGCCGACCGAGCACAACAATTTCGTTTTTCAATTCATCAAGCGCAATCTTGATTTGCGCATCTTTGTCTTTCTGATCGCCAAAGGCAGGTGAAATAGCGCCCGGCATGAGTATCAAAATCAGAATAAAGACTGTAATGACTTTCGATGACATATAACTCTCCTCTTGATCGCAAGCAGTCACCCGATTATAAACCGGGGCGACCTTTGTGGCCGCCCCTGCAAGGGAAGCGCTTTAAGGATTGCGAGGCGGAGTGCCTCCGCTGACATATATGAAATCGTCGCGGCGGTCGTGCGCAAACCCTGACTGGGTCGAGCCTTCGCTTGAGCCTGACGCGCGCTCTTCGCCGTAACTGACGGTCTGCATGCGCCCGGCCTCTATGCCCAGCGAGACGAGAAACTCTCGCGCAGCTTGAGCGCGGCGTTCGCCTAATCCTATGTTGTATTCTTCGGTCCCTCGCGAATCGCAGTTTCCTTCGATGCGAAAAACGATTGATCTGTTAGGCGATTGCGCGAGCCACTGCGCCGCGCGTCGCAACTTGTCTTTGGCATCGGGCAGCAGTTCCGCTTGATCGTAGTGGAAATAGACCGGCTGTACCCACTGATTAAACAGAGCGGCGATTGTAGGATTGGCTGGATTCGTTCTCGGTCGAGTTTCAGTCGGATCAGCAACGGCTGTCTCCTCGGTGACGGTCAAACGAGTCGAAGCCGTTTCAGTCCCGCCCGCGCTCGAAGCGTTGGCCGTGTAGGTTGTAGATTGCGAAGGACTGACAACGCGAGTGCCTGTAGCGGGCACTGTGCCGAGGTCTGTTATCTCAACGCGGTCGGCATTGGCCGAATTCCAACGAAGCGTCGTGCTCTGCCCGCGCATTATTGCATCCTTGTCTAACGAAATACGGACGCTTGGGCGCGGCGGGCGCGGATTGACGGCAACGACCCGGCTATCGCGAGCTTCTTTTTTGCCTCGCGTTGCCACGGCCATGTAGGTAGTCGTGTTATCAGGCTTGTAAATCTTCGAGCCGGTCTTATCAACTGTCTCTCCGTTGATAGTCACGCTCTTTGCGTCTTTCGATGTCCAGGTTACGCTCACGTCATCGCCCTGTTGAATCCTGTCGCGCGAGACTTGCAATTGAACCTTTGGTTTCTTGCATCCGACTGCGCCTATCAAGATAGCCGCGACGAATATCACTGTGAGGAACCGCGAAACCCTGATTGCCATCTTAAAACTCCTTTCTGTTTACTTTCCCCATGTGGGCAAACGGCCACCGCCGCGCGTTACCTGGCGCTGGCCTGTGCCGTCAATATGTGTTTGCCAGATTTCCCAACGGCCCGAACGGTTCGATTGAAAAGCGAGGTGGCGGCCATCGGGCGACCATGTCGGGCTTTCATTTCGCCCCTGCGATGTAAGTTGAAGCAACTGCCCCGAAGCTACATCAGCTACGAATACTTGAAAACTGCCAGCGCCTCCGTAGGTGAATGCGATGTAGCGTCCATCGGGCGACCACGAAGGCGAATCGGAATGTCCGCCTCGCGAGATGAGCGGTCGCTGATTCGAGCCGCTCGAATCCATCACATAAATTTGCGGCGAGCCGCCACGGTTTGAGATGAAAGCTATCTCGCGCCCGGTGCGCGGGTTCCAGCGCGGAGATATGTTGATGCCTTTCTGAGTCCGCGTAAGGCGGCGCGGGCCGGAGCCATCAAGATTCGAGACATATATCTCCATCGAGCCATCGTTGCTAAGCGCAGAGCTGAAAGCAAGCTGGCCGCCCGGCGAGATTGACGGCGAAGTCGTCGTCGAATTGAAATTCGTGCCGCCCACAAGCCCGCCTTCCGCCGAACGCACGACAATGTTGGCGACGCCGCTCTTGTAGCTGACATAGGCCAGATAGCGACCGTCGGGCGAGAACTGCGGGAAGCGCACTATGGGGCCGTCGCTCGCAAATCCGCGCTGGTTGAATCCGTCGTAATCCATCGCTCTGATCGAATCGCCCGAGACATAAGCCAGCTTGGATGTAGCGATGCCGTCGCGCCCTGTAAGCAGTTTCACTATCTCATCGGCAAACTCGTGAGCCATATGCCGCGCGTCTCCTGTGTGGCGCGATGCGATCAATTGCTGTTTGGTTTTTACATCGTAGAGATAAGTGTCGGCTGACAGGCCGCCATTGTTTTGCAGGTTGCCGAATGCCAGATAATCGGCCTTCACCGGGTCTGCGCTCCACTCTTCGAATTTCAGCGACGCGGGGTCGGGCACGAGCGATTTTGGATAGAGGCTACGCCCGACTATGCCTGACACGGCTGCGAATTCGAGGTCTGCCAGTAAGACCTGATTGAAAGTGGCAACCGCCGCTTCGACCCCGGACGAACGGGCTACGAAATCCGCGAGAGCCAGACTAGGCCCGTTGCC